>JAPLJE010000329.1 GCA_026388755.1 Deltaproteobacteria bacterium
ATATCCTCAGTCTCGGGGGTAAAATGAAGACTTTCCGGAGACCTTCCTCGAGGGCGATCGCCTCTTCCGGACAGAAACGGGCGCAGACGCCGCACCCAAAGCAGGCACTGGCATCCCGGACGGCTTTGTCCGTTTCGTCCAGCCGGATTGCCTCGGTGGGGCACCATTCGACACAGGTCCCGCATCCCGTGTAGGTTTCCCGGTCGATTTGGGAGAGGTGGAAGGTGGAATTGACAAGCGGAAAGACCCCTTCCTTCCAGGTGCGAAGGGTATCACAGCAGTCTTTGCAACAGTTACAAATACTGGTCTCGGGTCTCATCACATTGGAATTCGGATGAAAGGCCTTATGCACCAGGCCTGCCGCTTCCGCCTCACGCATGATCTTGAACGCCTCTTCCCTGGTGATCATGCGTGCAAAACCCTGAGAAGTAGTATGGCGGGCGGACTTTCCAAAGGTGAAGCAGTTTTCAAAAGGCGCATCCGTAGAGCAGGGATCTCCGAGCAGAGCCCGGCGCTGACGGCAGAAACAATGGCCCACCGCGATCTCATCGAATTTTTCTATGATTTCATCGATTGACTGGCTGGGAAGAACGACTTCCCCGGCACCATCCAGGTTTTTATTTACCGGAATGACCCGGATAGTCTTTCCGTCATCCGTAGTGCGCGCCGGAACGGTCCGGTCAACCGGGGGAGACATGTTGAACACCGGCACAAAGGCATCGTAGTTTCCCTGAACCTGATCCCTGACCTCATCGATCAGACGCTGGAAAAGGACGGCCAGCTCCTTTTCATTTTCGTTCCACTGGCGCGGCCCCATGAAGGTGTATTCCATCAGACCTACCGTCATCAGGGGAAGGAGCCGATAAACCATCGTGCCGGCCGTATTTGGCTGATTGAAGAGCAGTCCCTTCCTGGCAAGACTTTTTGCCAGTTCGACAATGGTTTCTTCCGGCATTCCACTGGAGGCTCTCAGCTCGGCAAGTGTCTGAGATGCCTTGTTGTCGAATGCTGCGATGAGATCGAGCTCTGTTTCCATATCCCCCACCGCGCGTCTGAGGATGGTCAGGGTGGTCTCATTGACCGGGAACGGAACCATTCCCTGCCTGCAGATGACACTTGCCGCTTTTTCGTACTTTGATTGCAGTGAATCACCAGTCACGGTTTTCTCCTTTCGATTTTTTCACAACCCGATGGCTTTTCCCCCTATAAATTGGATCGCTGCCAATCCTCTTTGACGACTGATAAGAGCTGTTTGGCAAAATCGGAAACAAGTTGTATGGAATCAAAATCGGGCGGACACAGGAGTTTTTGCATCAGAAAACCGTCTCCGTCGAACCAGCGGGGCAGCGCTCCTCCGAAGAAGTAACCCCTATCCTGGAGGATGTCCACCGCTTTTCCCACCCAGGGTGTGGCCAGGTTGACCCAGGCCTGCAAGACAACCGCATTTTGTGCCAGGGCCTGGGCCTCCAAATCCGAAAAATAGGCATTAAAATCATTTCCGATTTCATAAACAGCCATTCGGCCTACCTGGGCGAATTCAAAGACCGTTAGATTCCCTTTGGAGTTTAATGCGTTCGGAACATTCTTGATGGAGACATCTATTTGTCGGGTGTCATCAAGCTGCGCATAAATCCATCGGAGCGGTCCTTCATATGCCGCCGGCAGATAAATCCTGTGCGGCTTGGGATGGTAGCAGCGGAAAACATCCAGGGTTGCCACGCGTCCAGTGGCGCTTTTTTCCTTGCTGTAGGCTTCTGCAGGCATAAGTGCGACCTCTAAAGCGGTCTCCACAAATTTATGAGCCGTAACGACTTTCTGTTGAAAAATATGGTTGCAGACCGCCTCTCCGAAGACCTCTTCGATATGGGGTTTTTGCGGAACGAACTCTTCGTATAAGAATCGCAGCACCCGGCCGTTAACCCCCAGGTTACGGTATTCTTTAAGGACCAGGCCGACGCCTGTCTCGTATACGGCTGGATTGGGGGCCGATGGAAATAAATGATTCACGCCGATGACCTGCCCGGAAAGACTGCGGGCAACAAGAGAGAAATAACGGCCGTCCTGGTTTGCAGCGATGATTGCAGCCGGATCATAAAAAAGACGGATCGGATAGTTTTCGCCGTAAACGGATCGGAAGAGCCGGACAATGCCTTCGGCATCTTCCGGGCAAAAATTGCCGACTGCAAATTCTTGTTTTGTTGGATTTCCGGTTTTATTCGGGTCATTTTCCATGTTGAGATAATCCTTTTTCTTATGTAAATACAACTGGCTGTCGAAATTGTCAAGTCGATGGGTGCTCGGCCACTATCGCAGCAGGCCAATGTCAGGCGATTTCGGCGGAACGGGCAGATCGGCTTTTCGGATCCACCGGAGCAGGAGCCGAAGTGTTGCCGTGGATGCCAGACTGCTGAAGCACAGCCCGATGCCGCCGATGAGATTTCCATCGATTCCAAGCGCCAACAATACTCCGCCGGTCAGCAAGATGGTGGTCATAAACATTGCCTGTCCGGCAACGACTGTCATCGGTTTTCCCGCCAGACCGGCAAGGCCTTCGCCCTGAGCGCGGACCGCTACGCACACTGGATACAGGGCCAGGGCCAGCGCTGCGACCCGACACAGCGGCAAGCTGTCCGGGTCGAGATTCTGAAGTCTGACATAATACAGATCAGACAATCCGGGTAGGATGAACAGCAAGGGAAGCAGGCCCAGGACGGCTCCCGCAGCCACAGCAAATTTAAGGGTTCGGCGATCCGCCTCAAACGCCGGCGGAAATGCGAGCACCACTTCCAAAACCCGTGTGGCGCCATAGGCAACCGGAGTGGCAAGCCCAAGGGCCAGGTAATAGGCCGGCAGCATGCGTTCCGGACTTGCGGCACGCGCGATGAACGCTCCCAGCAGAATGGATGACAGGGAAAGCAGATAACCCCCGATGGAAAGGGGAAGATTGAACAAAAAGATCTCCATTTTCGTTGGCGCTGTTGCAGAAGCCTCCAGGCGGGCCAGATACGGCCGGGCCAGCCATGCGGAAGCCGCAACCTCCAGGCCCACGGGAAAACTCAGACAGACCACCGCCCAGAGGGGTCCGACCGCACCTGCCAAGCAGAACAATGGAGAGAGGATTGCCGTCAAGAGGATACGCAAAATGGTTGCCAGGCTTGCCTTACCTGTGGCCCGGGCGTTATACATGGCTACCTGGAAGGGGATTCTGATAAAAAACAGGAACTGAAGCGGGACGGTCGCCAGCAACGTCATCGCGGCCGGATGTTCAATCGAGGGCGGCAGCCCGATCAGCCGCCCTAAAAGCAGATGGGCAACCTGGGGCACACACAGCAACCCTTGAACCAATGTAACCAGCAGACCGAGACTCAGGGTGACGGTTCGAAATTGGTGATACCCTTTCCGGGTCTTTCCGAACACCATACCGGCGGTAACCAGCCCGAATCCGAAGGCTCCCAGCATGTACATCAACGTGTTGGACTGGGCCAGACCTGCCAGATTCAGCGGCCCGCCGGGCCCTCGGGAAGCCACCATGGCAACCAGCGGGTAGGTCAAGCCCTGCGATGCGGCCTGAAGCGCGAGAGGCGCAAAAAACCGGGTATAATTGGGCATGTCAAGGGTTTTTGAGTTGTTGTCAGTCATCATATATGGACCGGTTGGCTGGGGGCGGATCGGGTCAGTAAGGGTTTGATATGGAAGGGATCAATTCGGGCTTAAGTCTGACCGGATTGCGGTCAGCGGGGCTTGTCCGACACTGGCTCCGCTTTCCCAATCCAGATAAAAAGACACGGGATTAAGGCCCCAGAGTCAGAAAATAGCGATGGAAACGATCGTCTCCGGTTAGCTCGGGATGAAAAGAAGTTGCCAGGAGATTGCGCTGGCGGGCGGCAACGATGCGTCCGTCCGAAAGCCTGGCCAGCACTTTTACATCCGCGCCCACGCTTTCGATGAGCGGGGCCCGGATAAAGACGGCATGAACCCTTCGTCTGTCTTCTGCCGTGAATATCTCCGGTACATCAAGATCGGTCTCAAAGCTCTCTGCCTGACGGCCAAAGGCATTTCGCCTGATGCTGATGTCCATCAGCCCCAGCATGGGTTGCGGATGGCGGGACTCCCTGGCAAGGAAGATGGCGCCGGCACAGGTTCCCCATACAGGCTTGGCTGAGGCCAGTCGGCGGATCGGCTCCATCAGGTCAAAGCGAACCGCAAGCATGCCGATGGTCGTCGACTCGCCGCCGGGGATAATGAGACCGTCGATGTCCGCCAAATCGCGCGGGAGGCGGACTTCAACGGCGGTTACGCCGATCTGCTCAAGAATTCGAACATGTTCGGCAAAATCGCCCTGTAATGCAAGAACACCGATTTTCATGAAACGATCCCTGGTGCTTACCAACCCCTTACGGCCAGATGCTCACTTTCCGGCATGGAGCTGACGGAGCGGCCGACCATGGGCTCGCCAAGATTGCGGCTGACTTCAGCAATAATCTTCGGATCACGGAAGTGGGTTGTGGCCTCGACAATGGCCTTGGCGCGGCTTTCAGGATTTCCGGATTTGAAGATGCCGGAGCCGACAAACACGCCATCCACGCCCAGTTGCATCATGAGCGCCGCGTCTGCGGGTGTTGCAATGCCACCTGCTGCAAAGTTGACGACCGGCAGATGCCCCAGATCCCTGGTCTCTTTGAGCAATTCGTACGGTGCGCCGATTTCCTTGGCAAAGGCCATGAGTTCCTCATTACCCATGGCAATGAGGCGGCGGATTTCGCCGAAAACGGTGCGGGCATGATACACGGCTTCCACAACATCGCCGGTGCCTGCCTCACCCTTGGTGCGGATCATGGCTGCGCCCTCTCCGATGCGCCGCAACGCTTCGCCCAGATTGCGGCAACCGCAAACAAACGGAATCTTGAAGGCATACTTGTCAATATGGTGATGCTGGTCCGCGGGCGTCAGCACTTCGGACTCATCGATATAGTCCACGCCGATGGCCTCCAGTATCTGGGCCTCAACAAAATGCCCGATACGGCATTTGGCCATTACCGGAATGGTCACCGCCTCCATGATTTTGTAAATGATATCCGGGTCACTCATGCGTGCCACGCCGCCGTGGACGCGAATATCCGCGGGAACCCGTTCCAGGGCCATTACCGCACATGCCCCGGCCTGTTCGGCAATCTTAGCTTGATCGGCTGTCACCACATCCATAATCACTCCGCCTTTCAGCATCTGCGCCAGACCACGCTTTAAACCCATAGTTCCGACGGTTTGATCCATAACGCCTCCTTCTTTCTTTTAATTAAATGTGTTCAAATATCGTTGAGGGCCATTCCCAGCCAAGGCATATTGCCGGCCTGAGCGCCCCGACATTCACAATGACAATTGTTTGGTGATTTCCTGTTATGAAGAATTAATTTTTTTGTCCGCTTCTGCCTAACCGGAGCAGCATGACCGCGGCAATCCCGGCCATAACAATTCCAATGACCTGTGAGATTGAATAAATTTGAAAATAGGTCTGGCCCCGGAAATCGCCCCGGTAAATTTCAATAATGGGCCGGGTAATTCCATAAAGCAGGACATACAGCCAGAAGAGCTGGCCGTGAAACCGGATTTTTTTTCGCAATAACCAAAGAACGACAAAGATCGAAAAATCGCTAAACACCGAATAGAGCTGGGTGGGATGCAGGGGAATCCCCTGAGGTGCCAGGCTCTCTGAATGGTTAAAGGTAATGGCCCAGGGCAGATCGCAGACCTTTCCGTAGCAGCAGCCGGCAAAAAAACACCCGAGCCGACCAATGGCCTGACCCACCGCCAACCCCGGAGACATGATGTCCGCAGTCTGCCAGAGGGGCATGCCTGTCTTCTTTACATAGATCATGGCCACAATCACCGCCATGATAAAGCCCCCGTAAAAGACCAAACCGCCGTTCCAGATACGAAAAATCTCGATGGGATCGGAAAGGAAAGTCCTTGGGTCTGTAAACACATAAAAGAGCCGTGAACCGATAACCGCGGCAATCAAAATATAAAAGGACAGGTCCATGATTTTCTCCGGATCCTGTCCGACCCGATCCGCTTCTTTCCGGGCAAGGGTGATTCCGGTAAAAAATGCTATGGCCATCATCAGGCCGTAGGTATAAATTGCAAAGTTTCCGAACTTGATAAGTATTGGATGCATACGCTCCATCATTCCGGCATTTTATTGAAAATAAGGTGATACACCAGAATCGCCATTCCCACGGTAATGCCGCTGTCAGCCACATTAAACGCCCGCCAGTGGTAACCGCCTGCAAAAAAATCCAGAAAGTCCACCACTTCCCCGTATCGAAACCGGTCGATCATATTGCCGATGGCGCCGCCAAAAATCAGCAGAAGCGCCGTGGATAACCAGGAATAGGCGGCTGGAGTTCTGAGATAAAAAAAACCAATGACCACAGCCGCCAGGGAGGACATCGCCAGAAACAAAAGGCTTCTGACTTCCGGTCCCTGGCCGGCCATAAATCCGAACGCGCCGCCGGGGTTATGGATGTGGGTGATGTTGAAAAATCCGGGAATGACCGGAAGGATTTCAAACATGGGCATTGATCGCAAAATGACCATCTTGCAGATTTGATCCAGTACGATCAGGGTTCCGGACACCATCAGCAGTTTTATCACTTTGTCAATGGCTATGGAACGGGAAAAACCCGGCAGAATGTTAAACTTCATGCAGGTACCGTAGCATTGATTGCAGCCATACACCGTGGGCAAAGGGTTGCATCCTGGCTGATATATGCCGGAGAAAGGGGCTGGGACTCCAGCAGGATAACCTGAGACACGATAAACAGGGGCTTCAGGTCTTCCTGATAGGACAGGAGCAGGCGATACAGCGCATCACCTGTCGAAATCAAGACCCGCGCATCCAGGGGGTGACCGATCTGTTTTTGAGATCTGGCTTCCTCAAGCGCCCGGGTAACCTCGCCGCGAATTGCCAGAAGTGTCTGCCATTCCTCTGCAAGGGCAGGGTCCATGGGCCAGATGAATGCTAGCCTCTTTTTCTTTAACCGCCGGCATATAACGCCAGATTTCTTCCGCGGTAAACGGCAGAATGGGCGCCATGAGCCGGACCAGCGCATCCAGCACCGCGTACATCACGGTCTGGGCGTTTCTGCGTTCCGGAGATCCTGCTGGCGACGTGTAGAGCCGGTCTTTCAAAACGTCCAGATAAAATGCGGAAAGATCCACCGTGCAGAAATTGTACATGGCATGGTGGACAATATGAAAATCATACGTGGCATAGGCTTTCTGAGTCTTGTCCACCAGCTTCTGAAGCCGGTGTAGGATGTAGCGATCCATTCGAGACATGGCGTCAAAAGGGGCCGCATCGCTTTCAGGATCAAAATCATAAAGATTTCCCAGCATGAACCGGCAGGTGTTCCGGATTCGGCGGTAGGCATCACTCAACTGGTTCAGAATATTGTCTGAAATTCGAATATCATCCCGGTAATCAGATGCCGATACCCAGAGCCGGAGAATTTCTGCCCCGAATTTATCCACAACTTTTTTGGGGGCAATGACATTGCCGATGGATTTGGACATTTTTTTGCCGCTGGCGTCCACCACAAACCCGTGGGTCAGCACCGCCTGATAAGGGGCTCGCCCCCGGGTCCCAACCGCGGTCAGCAGGGCGCTGTGGAACCAGCCGCGATGCTGGTCGCTGCCTTCCAGATACAAATCCGCCGGCCATCTCAGATACGGGCGATGCTCCAGAACCGCCGCATGGCTGACCCCGGAATCAAACCAGACATCCAGAATGTCTGTTTCCTTGGTGAATGTGGCGTTCCCGCAGGCCTTGCATACCGAGCCTTTCGGCAACAGCTCTTCAACGGTTTTCTCAAACCAGACATCCGCCCCGTGCGCCTTGAACAACTCAAAAATATGATCCATGATTTCCGGGTTGATCAGAATCTGATCACAGCTGTCACAGCAGAATACGGCAATGGGAACGCCCCATGCCCGCTGCCGGGAGACGCACCAATCCGGCCGGTTTTCGATCATGCCGTAAATGCGGTCCCGTCCCCAGCTGGGGATCCATTTCACCCGGTCGATTTCTTCCAGGGCCTGTTTTCGGAGCCCGGTCTTGTCCATGGAAATAAACCACTGGGGCGTTGCCCTGAAAATAACGGGTTTTTTACATCGCCAGCAGTGGGGATAGGAATGCTGCAGCGTTTCCTGTTCCACCAGACTGCCCGTTTCCCGCAGTTTTTCAATGATCGGGGCATTGGCTTTAAACACGAACTGTCCGGAAAAAAACGCCACGTCCGAGGTAAAACATCCGTGGTCGTTGACCGGGGAATAGGTTTCCAGTCCGTAATGCATGCCAACCTCATAGTCTTCGCGGCCATGCCCGGGCGCCGTATGCACACACCCGGTTCCGGCCTCAAGGGTCACATGACTTCCCAGAATCACCAGCGAATCCCGCTCATAGAATGGGTGACGGCATTTCAGGTTTTCCAGTTTGCGGGAAGGAATCTCAGCCAGGATCGTGTAATTTGAAATACCGAAAGTTTTCATGCAGGATTCAACCATGTCCCGCGCCAGAATAAACACTTCTTTGTCCGAGACCTTGACGGCTGCGTAAACAAAATCCGGATGCAGGGCAATGGCCAGGTTTGCCGGAAGGGTCCAGGGCGTGGTGGTCCATATCACAATATATATGGTTTCACCGGAAAGACCCGGAATGTCGCGACTCAAGTCTGCCTGAAGCTGAAACTTGACAAAGACGGAGGGCGAGGATTCATCGTGATATTCAATTTCAGCCTCCGCCAGGGCTGTCTGGCACTGGCAGCACCAGTGAATGGGTTTTTTGCTACGGAACAGGTTGTTCGCCAGAGCAAATTTCAGGCATTCGGTGGCAATGATAGCCTCGTAAGTGTAGTTCATGGTCAGATACGGGTCGTCCCATTCTCCCATGACGCCCAGGCGTTTGAATTCTTCTCTTTGAATATCAATGTATTTTTCGGCATAAACCCGGCATTGCCGGCGAATATCGGCCTGGGTCATGTCTTTTTTCTTGTCCCCAAGCTCCTTGTCCACATTATGTTCAATGGGAAGGCCGTGGCAGTCCCAACCCGGAACATACGCCGCATCAAAGCCTGCCATCTGACGGGATCTGACGACAATGTCCTTCAAGATTTTGTTCAGCGCGGTTCCGATATGAATATGGCCGTTGGCGTACGGCGGGCCGTCGTGAAGAATAAACTGCTCCCGGCCTTTGGATGCCTTACGGATCGTATCATAGAGGCGGGTTTCGTCCCATTGCTTGATCTGCTCGGGTTCGCGTTGAGCCAGGCTGGCTTTCATCGGAAAGTCGGTTGCCGGCAGATTCAGGGTTTTTTTGTAATCCATTCAGTCCTCCAACGTCAGATAATTGATATTTAAGTCAAAAATTTTAGTCGCAAATCCCTGTTGTGTCAAGGAAATACATGCCTGGATTGCGCATTCGTGAGTCACGATTTCCTTTTGTTCCGCAAGGGGTCTGGCCCTAATTATTTTGACAATGGGCTTCATGAAATGTTAAGGATTGTATATTGTTAGCATCTTGGCATTTTTGTAACCAATTGTTTTTTTTGCCCTCTTAACCGTTGCACGTGGAGAACACCAAATATGGATTACAATGCCTTGAAACCGCTCAAAAACGATCCGAACAGCCTGCAGGAATCCCTGTTCAGACATCTAAAATATACTTTCGGAAAGGAATTTCGCTCCAAAAGCATTCGCGATGTTTATCTCGCCCTTACCCTGTCTTTGCGAGACCGGCTGCTGGAAAAGCTTCTGGAAACCGAGGCCCGGTATCAGGCGGCGGATGCCAAGCGGCTGTATTATTTATCCATGGAATTTCTGATCGGCAGATCTCTGGGAATCAATTTAACAAACATGGACATATTCGAAGCCTGCCGCACGGCATTGATGGATATGGGCGTTGACCTGGAAGAGGTCCGGGAACAGGAACCCGATGCGGCTCTGGGAAACGGCGGCCTGGGACGGCTGGCCGCCTGCTTTCTGGATTCTCTGGCAACCCTGGATTATCCGGGGTTTGGCTACGGCATTCATTATGAATACGGCCTGTTCCGGCAGGAAATTGACAACGGATATCAAAAGGAAAAGCCCGATCACTGGCTTTCCAAGGCCGGGCCTTTTCAAATCGAGCGGACCGAAGAATCCTGTGTTATTCCGCTTTATGGCCGCATCGAACATGGGCTGGATTTGAACGGGAATTACAACCCCATGTGGATGGACTGGCGGGTAATTATCGGCGTTCCGCACGACATTCCCATTGTGGGATACGGCGCGAAAACCGTGAACTACTTAAGGCTATACGCCGCAAAGCCCTCTTCTGATTTCGATATTCAGATTTTCAACGCCGGCGACTATTTCAGGGCCGTCGAACAGAAAATCAAATCCGAAACCGTTTCCAAAATTCTTTATCCCAGTGACACCTTTGATACGGGAAAAGAATTGAGGCTGATTCAGGAGTATTTTCTGGTCGCCTGCTCACTTCGGGACATCATTCGCAGATACCTTAAAACCCATCAGGAGTTCGACGCATTTCCGGATCAAGTCAATATTCAAATGAACGACACCCATCCGGCGCTTGCGGTTGCCGAACTCATGAGGATACTTGTGGATGAACACTCCCAGGAATGGGATACCGCATGGAACATCACTCAGAAAACCCTGGCCTATACCAATCACACCCTGCTCTCCGAAGCACTTGAAAAATGGCCCGTCAGCCTGCTGGAACACGTGCTGCCCAGGCATCTTCAGATCATTTACGAAATCAATCACCGGTTTCTGGGCGAAATTGCCGTTCTGTGGCCGGGCGATACTGACCGGTTGAGCCGAATGTCCCTGATTGAAGAAGGCGCGGAAAAACAGGTGCGAATGGCGCATCTGGCCATTATCGGATCGCATTCCGTCAATGGCGTGTCCGCCCTTCATACCGATCTGATCAAAACTTCTCTGGTTCCGGATTTTTTTGCCAGGTGGCCGGAGCGCTTCAACAACAAAACCAACGGCATTACCCAGCGGAGGTGGCTCCTGAAAGCCAATCCGCTTTTGGCCGATTTGCTCAGTGAGACCGTTGGAAGCGATTGGATCACGGATTTGACACGACTTAAGGGCCTGGAGTCCTTTGCAAGCGACCCGGCGTTTCAGGACCGGTTTCGAAAAATCAAAAAGGCCAACAAGGAACACCTGGGGAAAATCATTTATCAGACCACGCGCCTGAAAATCAATCCCGATTCCCTGTTCGATATTCACGCCAAAAGGATTCATGAATACAAACGCCAGCTTCTGAATGTCATGCACATCATTCATGAATATTTCCGTATTATCGAAGATGGCCATGAGCCGGCCGTGCCCAAGACCTATATTTTCGCGGGAAAGGCGGCTCCAGGGTATTGGGCCGCCAAACAAATCATCAAGTTGATCCATAATGTCGGGGATGTGATCCACAAGGACAAACGTGTCAAGGACAAGCTGAAGGTGGTCTTTATTCCGGACTACCGGGTATCGCTTGCCGAAAGAATTATTCCTGCAGCAGAAGTGAGCGAACAGATTTCCACTGCCGGAACAGAAGCCTCCGGCACGGGGAACATGAAATTTGCGT
>JAPLJE010000026.1 GCA_026388755.1 Deltaproteobacteria bacterium
GATATGGCCATAGTGGCCATTGACGTACTTTAAAATCATCATCATTAACGCAGAAACATATAAAAACCGAACACCTGTTGGTATCCAAAACCCGATTCATCTGCCACTCACCTTGATCTTGAACTTTTTAATTTGCCATTTCATTTAGAACGCGTAAAAAAGATGAATAATAGAATGGGTGAGAAAATGCTTTTGCTGAAGATTCAGATATTGCAAAAAGCTAAGGATGATGTCACTGCTCCCGTCATTTCGGGCTTGACCCGGAATTCAGTCCGTCATAAAAGATCAATTCAGGCTTTCATAGGAATGATGGTAACTACGATAACCTAAAGCGCAGTTTTTAAGCGCTTGCATCATATGATCCTGCTGAAGAGGTCCGAACAAATGAAAAAGAATGGTGCGTGCTCGAAAACCATTCGAGCGATTTTCTGCTTTCTGATCTGGACGTCGACGTCTTTTGCCGAAAGCCTCGAAGATGCCTGGCAGATTTCGCTTGAGAATGACTACCGGCTGAAAGCAGCCAGGGAATCGACTGCGGCTGCGGAAGAAAGTCTGTCAGCAGCCAAATCCGTTCGAATGCCTGCCCTCAAAGGGGAAGCCACCTATGCCCAACTGAATAAAACACCGCAAGCAGAAATCAGCCTGCCGCATTTTCCAGTGCTGACATCCCCACTTCTTAAAGACGACACATTTCTCATATCCCAACTTACGATTTCAATTCCGATCTTCACCAGCGGAAGGCTATCACACAGCATCGATTCGGCGGCATATTCCGTTAAGGCAAACCAGGAAGATGCGTTCAAAACGGTTCAGGATATCAAACTTCAGGTGGCCGAAGCCTATGTTTCCGTGCTCAGGGCGCTCAAGCTGCTGGAAGTGGCCCAAAGCAACGTCAGATCTCTGACCGCTCATGAAACCGATGTAACCCGGATGTTCCAGGAAGGATTGGTGTCGAAAAATGACGTTCTTGCCGTATCCGTTGCTCTGGTCGACGCCCGTCAGACTGCCCTTCAGGTCGAAAACAAAGTCGATATGGCAAAAGCCGCCTATAACCGGCTGCAGAAAAGACCTCTTGCGAATCCTGTCTACATAGATGACCTGAGCCCAGCATTCCTGACCGATATCACGTCTCAGCAAAGCTATGATGCACTGGTCGGCAGCGCCCTGCAAAGCCGTTCGGAAATCAAGGGTCTGGCTAATCTGGCCAACGCTTACCATGCCAATGCAAAAAGCATCAAAGCCACTGCCCTTCCCCAGATTCTTGCCAGCGGCAGTTTTTATCATTACGATCAAATGATTCTTGCCGATAATAATATCTGGGAGGCGGGATTGTCGCTTCGATGGGATATTTTCGACGGAGGGGTCATCCGGCATAAGGCAAGAGCCGAAGAAAGAAAACAACTGACTGTCGAAAATCAAAAAAAGGAAACGGCATCGCTGATTGAGCTTCAGGTACGGCAGGCATGGCTCGATACTCAGGAAACCGCTAAACGGATCGGCGTTTCCGAACAGGCGCTGAATCAAGCCGAAGAGAACCTGAAGGTCACCAAAAACCGATATACCCAGGAACTGGGAAACAACACCGAAGTTTTGGATGCCGAAACGCTTCGGATCAAAAGCCGGACCAATTACACCCACGCGGTGTACGATGCGATCCTGGCGGATATTCGCCTGAGGAGGGCCGTAGGCAATCTGTAGGCTGTTGGGCCGTAGCCCTGTAGTCCAAACAACCACGAGGAGACTGTCCATGAACGATAAGCCGTTCATCAAAAAGATGCTGACCGTTGGGGTGATTCTGATCGTTGCGGCCGGATGTTATATGATATTCAGCAAAATGGTTATCAAACCGGCACTTCCCGAAGGGCTGATTCAGGCCAACGGACGCATCGAAGGGGAAACCCATGTGGTCGCCACCAAAATTGCGGGGAGAATAACAAAAATCCTGGCTCGGGAAGGTGACTCGGTGAAGTCCGGTCAGGTTCTTGCACAGCTCGATGACAGCCAGATCCGGGAAAAGGTCAACCAGGCGGCTTTTGCGCTTGAGGCGGCAAAAGCCAAACTGAAAGC
>JAPLJE010000595.1 GCA_026388755.1 Deltaproteobacteria bacterium
CCCATGCCAAAACCAGGTCCATCTCGCATTTCGGGATCAGGTTATGTCGAATCAGACTTTCATAAGCGGTAACGAGATTGGATTCAATGGAATAAAGCGATGACACTGCCCCTTCAACCACATCCATGATTTTTTCAGGATATAGATAACAGGGAATTTCAGATTCAAAATCCGAAAGAAATAGGTGGTCATTGCGGTTCTGAACAACGGTTGCCCGGGTAAATCCCAGTGAATAACCGGCGCTCCAGAGGATCGGCTGAGCCACCAGTCCCCGGATAATATCGGTGGACCGGAAACTGACCGAAGCCGGTAAATACATCAACGGAAATACCGGCTGAATAAAAGCTGTGTTTTGAGAATTAAAAGGTGATACCGTACCGGCGCCCAGAACCACAGGGGGTTTTACACCAAAAAAACAAGGGGTATTTACAGTCATTCGATAGATGGCATCCACATCCGGATCTCCGTCAGCCAGTCCCTGCCAGATCCCGATCCTGACCGGAGCAGTCAGCATGGCGCTGCCGTCCAAACGCGCAGCAGGCTCACAGACCCGGTTCAGCGGAAATCCTCTGGGCCAGATATGTTGATCCGTAAAATAACTGTAAATATTTACAAAACCCATGCCAGGCGGTGTCATCAGGTAGTTGCCAAGAAATTCGGGAATGGACCAGTCTGACTTGGGCATATTGTCATCATCTGTATCCATAATGATTTCAGCACCCTGTTCAATGGCAACCAGATATCCAATTAGTTTTCGGGCATAGTGGTTCCAGGGAAGCTTTCGGGCGATCTGAAATTGCGCGCGTTCCTGATCCGCTACCGACAGATACATTGCCGGATGGCAGTTCCAGTCCGTGGGTGTTTTTTTATCACCGGCGACCACCACTTTCCAGCCTGAAAAGGTCGTCCATTTCCGGACCGATGATGACGCCGGATAAATCGAGGTGATGACAATGGCCTTATGCATGAAGCATATCGTTGAAATGGATCGGATGGATATGGGAATGCTGCATCACGATTTCCAGCAATACTTTCAGAAATTCAAAAGCCGTTTCATTCATTCGCTGATGATGGATCATGATACCACAGGTTCCGCTTGAAATCGCTGCTGAAAGCTCTTTCCAAAGGGATTCCCACCCTGTTTCCGGCATGGTTTCGCGGCGGGTATGCAGATCGACATTGACAGAGAAATCCGGCAGCCCTTTCGGTGGTCTGGGCATGCTTTGACGATGCCGTGAAACCGCTTTGAATCCATTCCCTTTTAATACAGCCAGGGTTCTTCCGTCACATCGATTCCAGGGCGGGGTAAACACCGGCGTGAACCGATCTTTCATCAGGTGTTCCAGTTTCTCCCTACCGCGTACAATATCCTGCTGGATGTCGCCGATGGACCGGACCGGACCGAACTCCTGTTTTTTCCCCTGGATTTCATGGGTAACGTGCCGCCATCCATGCTGATGCCAGCACCATAATCCCGGCGCTTTCTGATCTGTTTTCTGTAAAATATCCCATCGCTGCCGGCTGAGCCAGGAAGGTACAATCGCAAGACATAGCGGTGTCTGGCAGTCAAGAAATAAATCCAATAAACGAAAAAGCTGTTTTCCTGGAGCCCCGATGTCATCGGCACGAAAAAATAACCGGACAGGCAAGGGAAGCCGGGCCTGATCCAGAGCGTGATCCATACAATCCTGAAGCCGCGGTTTCAAATCCATTAAGGGTGCGTTCCATAAAAGCGAAGGCAGATGAGGCATCAATCATTCCTTTGTGTTTTCATCCAGGATTGGATCCAGTTGCGCGAATGAACAGCTCCATCCAGATCAACCGAATAACCGGGACGGATCCTTTCAGTCAGGTTCCGGGTCATGAGTCCGGACAGCTTTTTCGGCTCCAGATCGGAGTCTTCTAGAATCCGCATTCCGCCCATCTCAGCAATGCGTTCGGCGCGAAGCCGCTGTTCCCGGTTCTGTGAAAAAGGCCAGACCAGGGAAGGAACCCGGGCTGCCAGAATATTCATGCAGGTATTGTATCCAGCCATGCTTACTGAAAGATCCGCTGCAGAAAGCCAGGCCGGAAAATCGGGAGTA
>JAPLJE010000372.1 GCA_026388755.1 Deltaproteobacteria bacterium
CAACCGGCACCGGTAAAACCACTTCCCTTGCAGCTGTTCTGAATGAAATCAATGAAAATCAAGTGGTTCATGTTGTAACACTTGAAGATCCAATTGAATACCAGCACCCGCACAAGAGAGCCACATTCAATCAGCGAGAAATGGGAAGCGACTTCGACACCTATCCCAACGGTCTTCGAGCGGCTCTCAGGCAGGCACCTAAGGTGATACTGGTTGGCGAAATGCGGGACAGGGAAACCGTTGAAATCGCCCTGAATGCCTCAGAAACAGGTCATCTTGTTTTTTCCACTCTCCATACCGTGGATGCCGGACAGACCATCAACCGAATTCTGGGAATGTTCAATACCGAAGAAGAAAATCAGGTTCGGATCCGCCTTGCCGAGTCCGTTCGGTGGATTGCCTGTCAGCGTCTGCTTCCCAAAATTGGAGGCGAAAGGGTAGCGGCATTTGAAACCATGGGAACAAGTCTTCGGGTTAAGGACACCATATTACATGGAGAATCCGAAGGCAAAACCTTCTACGAAATCATTCAGGCCGGTAAAGCCTTTGGCATGACAACTTTTGATGATTACATCGTTCAACTTTACAAAAAAGAGTTGATTTCTGAACAAACAGCCTTGGCTTATGCCTCCCGTAGAGGGATTGTCGGCCGCGGGATTGATGCTATAAAAGCCGAAAGGGGCGAATCGACAACTGATATTGAAAACCTTGAAGTGGACCGGCAATATGGAAAAAATCAAAAGCGCAGGGTTTGACAAGGGGATTGGAAAATGGACGTAATTTGCAATCAATGCATGGGAAAGTTTAAAATATCCGATGAAAAAATACCCTCCGGGCAGGTTGTTTTTATTCCCTGTCCGCGTTGTAAAAACAGGCTCACCGTGGATACCCGTGCAGAAAGACCGCTCACTGAAAACGATCCGATCAAAACCGTTCAACCAACCCGCTCAGGTGAAAAAAATCTGATTGAAACCATTTCATCCAGCACCTATGACGCTTCAGAAAAACCATTCGATTTTCTGGGACCCGGCGTTAAAACAGTCTTGATTTGTGAATCCGACCCGGCGATTCTGTCCAAACTACGATTTGCACTCAAACAAATGGGATATCATACGGTAGAACCACCAAGTGCATCCGATGCGCTAATAAAAATGCGGTTTCATGCCTTTGACATGATCGTCATGAATGAGCTTTTTGACAGCCCGTCTCCGGATGACAATCCGATTCTCACCTATCTGAATGACGTGATGACATCCGTGCGCCGAAACATGTTTGTGGCATTGATAACGACACGGTTTCGGACAATGGACAATATGGCGGCTTTCAATAAAAGTGTCAATGTGGTTATCCATTTGAAGAATCTGGATGAAATCGCCAAGATTCTTCGTCGTGCCATTGACGATAATCTGGCATTTTACAGCGTTTTTCAAGAATCGCTGATAAAAACAGGCAAAGGATAGACCTGGATTCCATGACATATACGTGTTCGGATTACCGGTTGGAAATGGTTTTGCTCGGTATTCAACGCAGACTTTATGAGGAAGAGCTGCCTGAGGACGAGAAGGAAAGGCTTCTGAAGGAAATCCAGAAGATCGAGGCTGAAATGGAAATGTAAGGTTATAATTCTTCGCTGATGATCCTCAGACCTTCCAGGGTTAAATCCGGCTCAACCACGTCGATGGTGTGTGAAACGCCGGCAATCAAAACCGAAAGCCCACCGGTTGCTACGATTTTGGGATTTGTGCCCATTTCGGCCTTCAGCCGCGTGACCATGCCGTCCACGAGTCCCGCATAGCCATAGATGATACCGGATTGAATGCTCCAGTTGCCACGATTTTTGGGTCTGTGCCCATTTCTGCCTTCAGTCGCATGACCATACCGTCCACTAGTCCGGCATAACCATAGATGATACCGGATTGAATGCTACTAGCCGTATCCTTTCCGATCACCTGCTTCGGCGGCGTGAATATCTCAACCCGCGGCAGTTTGGATGCATTCTTGAATAGGGCTTCTGCGGAAATCATGATGCCGGGGCTGATGGCGCCGCCTAAATAAGCACCGGTTTCAGAAATGGCATCAAAGGTTGTGGCTGTGCCAAAATCAATGACGACCAGGCTGGTTCGGTACCGGTGAAAGGCGGCAACGGCGTTGACGATCCGGTCGGCACCGACTTCTCCGGGATTGGTATAGAGAATTGGCATTCCCTGATACGTTTTGGGATCCACCCAGACCGGTGAATGATGAAGATATTTTCTGCAGAATGCATCCAGGATATTGACCAGCGGCGGAACCACGCAGGAAACGATGGTTCTGTCAATCTGATCCGGCTTTATCCGGCTTCCTTCAAACAAATTATAAGCCAGGATATGAAACTCATCTTCCGTGATGTTGCGCTCCGTGCGAATTCGCCAGTCTTTCAGCAGCGCCTGTTCGTGATAAACACCAAGGACAATATTGGTATTTCCCACATCAATCACAAGAAGCATCGGGTATCCCTTTCATCGCATCCATGAGCCTTACGGTTGTCACTGTTCGGGCCACATCATGAACCCGAAGGATATGGGCGCCGTTTAAGATGCCTGCGGTAACGATTGCCTGTGTGCCGGTTTCAATACTCTCCGAACTCGGGTCGAGCCCTTCAGGATCTGTGGTTTTAAGAAGATTTCGAATAAAGGATTTCCGGGAAGGGCCGATGAGTATTGGCACATCCAGAGACGCAAAAGCGTTCAGGCATCGAATCAGCATCAGGTTGTGGTGAATGGTTTTGCCAAAGCCGATTCCTGGATCGATAATGATTCGGGATCGTAAAACACCTTGGCTGACGGCATGCTGGATGGCTGTGGCTAAAAACGTCCTGATTTCCAAAAGGAGGCTCTCATAGACCGGGGCCACCTGCATGGTTTTGGGTATTCCCAGCATGTGCATCAGGATCACCGGGACGCCGGATGCCGCGGCCACCTTTGCCATGTCTGCATCCAGCCGAAGCGCCCCAACATCATTGATGATGGAGGCGCCTGCATCAATGGCTCGTCTGGCGACACCGGATTTGGTGGTATCAATCGATATGGGGATGGACACGCGCCTGGCGATGGCTTCGATGACCGGAACGACGCGGCGGGTTTCTTCCTCTTCAGTCACGGCATCGGAAAAGGGGCGGGTGGATTCTCCGCCCACATCCAGAATGTCAGCCCCATCCGCAACCAGTTTCTCAGCTTGAGAGACGGCATGATCAAAAACGAAAAACTTGCCGCCATCTGAAAAAGAATCCGGAGTGACATTTAAAATCCCCATGATACAAGTGCGGGGTCCCAGTTTCAGGTGATGATTTTCCCACGATATGTCGAAATTTTTTATCATGCCCCGACAGCTTCTCCCTCGACAGGTGGATTGGAAGGAAATTCAAAATCAGGTCGAACAGTGCGAATCAGGGCATCCAGTTCCGAACCCATGACGGTTTCCTTTTCGAGCAAAAGGGCTGCCAGTTTGTGTAAAATCTCCATGTTTTCCGCCAAAACCTGTCGGGCCCGCTCATAGTTGTTTCGGATCAATTTGTTGATTTCGCTGTCAATTTTATGAGCGGTTTCCTCGGAATAATCCCGATGCTGCGCAATTTCCCTGCCCAGAAAAATCTGCTCTTCATTTTTGGCATAGGACAAGGGACCCAGCAGATCACTCATTCCCCAGGCGCGGACCATTTTCTGAGCCAGTTCCGTGGCCTGTTTGATATCATTGGAAGCGCCGGTACTGATCCGATTAAAAATCAGCTCTTCCGCAACCCTGCCGCCAAAAGCCACGGACAGCTCGCTCTCAAGCTGATCCTTATACCGGAAATCCTGCTCTTCCGGCAGAAACCAGGTAATGCCGGCGGCTCTGCCTCTGGGGATAATCGTGATTTTATTGACCGCATGGGTTCCAGGCAGCAATCGGGCAACCAGCCCGTGGCCGGCTTCATGATAGGCCGTGGTTTTACGGTCTTCTTCCCTGACAACCTTGGATTTTCGCTCCAGACCCATATAAACCTTGTCCTTGGCGTCATCCAGATCCATCATGTCCACTTTTTCCTTATTTCGTTTTGCAGCCAGAAGCGCCGCCTCATTAACGAGATTTTCCAGATCAGCTCCGGAAAAACCGGGAGCCAGAACCGTTGGATCCACATCCGGTGCAATCGGGGATTTTTTCATGTGAACGCGAAGGATTTGTTCACGGCCCTTGATGTCCGGCAGCGAAACCACGACCTGCCGATCAAACCGTCCGGGACGCAGCAGCGCCGGGTCCAGAACATCCGGCCGGTTTGTTGCGGAGATCAGAATGACCCCTTCATTGGATTCAAATCCATCCATTTCCACCAGAAGCTGGTTTAAGGTCTGCTCGCGCTCGTCATGACCGCCGCCGAGTCCGGCGCCGCGGTGTCTGCCGACGGCATCAATTTCATCAATGAAAATGATGCAGGGGGCATTCTTTTTCCCCTGGACAAAAAGATCCCGGACCCTTGATGCACCGACACCGACAAACATTTCCACAAAATCAGAGCCGCTGATGCTGAAAAACGGCACGCCAGCTTCGCCGGCAATAGCTCTGGCCAGGAGGGTTTTCCCGGTTCCGGGAGAGCCCATCAACAATACCCCTTTGGGAATTCGCCCGCCCAGCCGTGTGAATTTTTTGGGTTCTTTTAAAAATTCGACGATCTCTCCCAGCTCTTCCTTGGCCTCATCAATCCCGGCAACATCTTCAAACGTGACTTTTTCAGACTGATCCGACATCAGTTTTGCTCGGCTCTTCCCGAATGACATGGCTTTTCCGCCACCGGCCTGCATCTGTCGCATGAAAAAAATCCATACGCCAATCAGCACAATCATGGGAAGCCAGGATACCAGAAGCGACATGTACCAGGGGGATTCTGCGGGCGGTTTTGCGTTAATGGCGACGCCTTTTTGCCGAAGAATGCTGATCAAATCGCTGTCCTGAGGCGCATAGACCTTAAATCGGCTGCGGTTGGTGTCGGTAACGTAGAGTTCCTGGCCCTGCATGACCACATCAGCAATCCGGCTGTCCTCAACCAGAGAAAGAAATTCGGTGTAACTGATGGTGGTATCTGCAACATGCTGTTGATTGAAAAGATTGTACAGCATGATCATCATCAGGGTGATAACCAGCCATAAGGCCAGATTTTTGTAAAACGGATTCAAAAGAAATATCCTCCTAACGGTAAATGTGAAGACTTTTTATGAGCTCATCAAAAGCAAAAAATGATGAATTCTGATTCAAAAGTCAAGCCACGTAATTTTATAAATTAATCATCATAACAGGTTATGCAAGCTCTGAATAAAGGGGCCAACAAAATTCGACTCTAAGCACCCGCCGGGTTGACGTCGTGGCTTTAAAATGGCCGTTGATTCGATGACCCGCCAGCCAGACAACCTCATTCCCGCTTAAAAGAACCGGGCATTGCTGCCGCTCGGTGCGATCAATTTTGTGGTCAATAAAATATTTCTGTATCTTCTGTGTTCCGGTCACTCCCAGGGGGTTAAACCGATCGCCCGGCTGAATATTTCGCAGAATCAGCGGAAATATCAGCATATCCATATCCAGCAAGGCAATTTTTTCGGACAGATTGTCCATCATACAGGATCCGATGGGTATTTCCGAAAATGTCAGCACCGCACCGGTTTCGGAAATGGTAACAGTTGCATGCTCAACAGGTTCGGAAACAGAATAAAAAAAAGACAGTTGTCTGCGCCGAATTTCCAGCCTGCTGCTGCGCAAAGATTCGTCCACTTGATAAAACGTCAGAAGGCTTTTATTTCTCTGAATCCGAATTCCATCCGGCAGCATCAGTTGAGCCGGATATTGCTGTCGCTCAGCCAGTTCCCGTACAGCCTCGATATGAGAAAACGATATTCTTCAGGATCGATATTGCCAATACCACTCGGTGCTTGCCTGCACTGACAAGTGCTTTTTCATAAATGGGCTGAATGAGTTCATTCATCCATTCATCTTCGGATCGAACAATTTTGGAAAACCGGTTCAGGGTTTCAACAATCCCGGGATTACAGCAAGCCTGAATATAGGGGATTGTTTCATGACGGATCCGGTTCCTCAAAAACCGCATGTCGCGATTGGATTTGTCAACTTGATATGTTATCGCATTTTCATTGAGAAATGCAACAAGTTCATTTCTGCTGGTGGAAATAAGCGGTCGGACGATTCTGTCCTCTCTGACAGGGGGAATTCCGGAAAAGCCAAGAGGACCGCTGCCGCGGAACAGAAACATCAGCATCAGCTCGGCATTGTCATCCCGATGATGGCCTACCGCAATTTTATGATATCCGTTCTGGCGGCTGATGCGATCAAAAAAATCATACCGGACCTGCCTGGCGGCCGTTTCGAGCGAAAGTTTTCGGAATGCCGGATCACTTCGGATTTTGATGGCTTCGCTGTAACAGGGAAGATTCAGACGTGAAGCCAGATCGGCAACAAAGTCTGCATCCCTGTCCGATTCAGCCCCCCTCAAGCAATGATTCAGGTGAGCGATTCCAATCGTAAATTCCCATTTAGGGGCCAGTTGAACCAGAATATGAAGCAGAGCAACGGAATCGGGACCGCCGGACACGCCTGTCAGAACGCTATCGCCTTTGCTGAACATGTTCTGGAGCGAAATGGTCTGCTCTACCTTCTGCAGTATCTGATGGGAATGTGGTCGCATGGTCGAAATCACTGTAACAGCAGGAATTATCCGCCTGTCAAGGGCGGGAAAAAGGTCAGGCTGTCACCTTCTGAAAGCCGGGTATCTTCCTTGGCATGATGGCCGTTCAGCAGGATTACCCTCTCGGTTTCAGGGGGAATTCCCAGAACATCGGAGACTGTCCTGACCGTTGATTCTTCAGCAAGATCCAGTTCCCCGCATCCGTCTGTCAAAAGGGAAAAGGAGCGTAAATTGGCAAACAGGCGAAATGATATTTTCATAATTCAATCGATATCATCGATTAATATAAAGCAATAAAACGAAATGCACAATCCAGCCGGAAATGGTGATCTGGAGAAACACGTCCTGGATCAGTACCCGGGTCGGAGAGCCGCTTAATTTTTCCACCAGCGTGATCTGCAGGTATCGCAACAGTCCGACAATCACCCAGAATGTCGTCAGATAAAGCTTGTCTGATCCATGCTTGATAATCACCTCCGGGGACAGCGTGTAGAGGATATAGCTGACAATGGTCACGGCTGCCATCACCCCCATGCTCAAGGAAACATATTCCATCGTATAGCCGTTCAAGCTGCGGCGCAGATGATTCCCATCCACGGCTAAAAGAAGATCGTCCCGGCGCTTGGCCAGAGCCAGAAACAGGGCAAGCAAAAACGTCATGAGCACTATCCAGTGACTGACCGGAATGCCGGCTGCGCTTGCACCGACAAACACTCTCAGGACAAATCCCGTTGCAATGGTTGCTACATCCACGATGGGAATGTGTTTAAGGGTAAACGAATAGGCGATGTTCATGCCGATGTAACCGGCCGTGAGCGTTAATACGGAAAAATCTGGAAAAATCAGCGCCAGCGCCAGAGAAGATAAGGCCAGCAGGATCAAAAAACATCTGGCATCCGTCACTGAAATCACTCCGCTTGCAAGCGGACGGTTTTTTTTGACAGGATGAAGCCGGTCATCCTGAATGTCTTTGAGGTCATTCAGTACATAAACGCTGCTGGCAGCCAGACAAAAGACCAGAAAGGAAAGGGTCACGCGAAAGAGCGATTGCCAGTGGGTAAACTGGTAGCTAAAAAACAGGGGCAGAAAAATAAATCCGTTTTTCAGATATTGGTGCGGTCTAGCCAGGCGAATAAATGCAGCCATGTTTTTCATCGAATTCACCCATGGTACGGAAATACAATATTTTCAGCCGGTGATGGCAAGATTAATCGCGAAACAGCAGTTTGGCAATCACATCATCCACGAGCCGGGCCGGAACCCATCGGGAGATAAACGCCTGAACGTGAGCATCCATACCCACAAGATACCGGGATTTGGGATGATGGGATATAAGCGCTTTGTGGACCACTTTTGCGACGACAAGCGGAGAAGCAGCCCGGCGCCGAAGGTTTTCCATTTGCTTTCGTCCGGTCGCCAATGCATTGCCATACAGGGTTTTGCCCTGATCCGGAAGCGCGGCTTCCAGGGAATTTGCAACCGCCTGAGATTTATCCCATATCGGCGTTTCAATGGCGCCGGATTCAATCAGCGAAACAGGAATTCCTTCGGGTCGAAGCTCCCTTCGGAGCGCATCTGTCCAAGCTTCCATCGCAAATTTGGATGCTGCATAAGGCCCCAGGAAAGGAGGAACAAACAAGCCGCTGGCAGAACCCATATTGATGATGCGTCCCTTTCCTTTTCGAATCAGCGACAGAAAAGCCTGAGTTACGGCTATCGGCCCGATCACATTGACCTGCAGTTGCTCCCGCAGCCGTTCCAGGGGAAAAAACTCAAGCGGACCGGACAGGATAATGCCGGCATTATTGATCAATCCAACGAGTCTGCCGGAAATTCCCAGATTCGTCTTGATTTCCTGAACCGCGCGCTGAATCTGGTTTGTATTGGTGATATCCAGCATTACCGGCACCAGTCGGCTGGATGCTTCGGTTTTCAGCTTTTCTGCTGCCGATGACGTTCGAACTCCGGCAAAAACCCGGTAGCCCATCTGATCCAGAAAAAGTGAACAGGCCTTGCCAATGCCGCTGGATGCGCCGGTAATGACCACGGCACCTTTATTATCCATGTCCATTACGCATTTTCCTATGAATCGCTTTCCTTTAGGGGTGATCTTCTGTGGGCAGCGGCTGGTGGCGCCAGGATATGCATGCCGGAATCCACGAAAACAATTTCCCCGGTGACCCCTTTGGACAGGCCTGACGCCAGATATACGGCGGTGCCGCCCAGGTCTTCCTGGGAGATATTCCGCAGCAGTGGCGAATGGCTTTTAACCAGTTGCAGCGCCGTATCAAAATTTTCAACAGCCATTGATGAACAAGTCATGATGGGTCCGGCGGAAATGGCATTGACTCGAATTCGGTCAGGCCCCAGGTCATAAGCCAGATATTTTACCGACATGTTCAGCGCGCTTTTTGCGATTCCCATGATATTGTAACCTGGAACAACGTTTCTTCCGCCGACAAACGTCAGGGTAATGATGGAGCCGCCGCATCCGGAAGCCATCATCATGGGTCGAAATGCGCGGGAAAGAGCGACCAGGGAATAGGCGCTGGCTTCCAGCGCCAGATTCCAGCCGGATCGGGAGATCTGAATAAACTCGCTTCCAAGGTCCGAGATATTGGAATAGGCAATCGAATGAACCAGGACATCCAGTCTTCCCTGAAAGACATTCTGCAGGTTTCCAACAGCACTTGCAATGTCTTCATCCTTGAGTATATCACACGGAATCACAATGTCGGAGTCGACTTCAGGAACAAATCTTTTCAACCGTCTGACATTGGATTCCACACAGGTAAAGCCCAGTTGGGCGCCATGAGCATGAAGCGCCTTTGCGATTCCCCATCCGATACTGTTTTTGTTGGTTACCCCACAAACCAGGGCTTTCTTGCCATCCAGCAGGCCCATCACGCCTCCGTTTTCGATAATAGATTCATTGGTGTTATTGGACAACGAAATGGAAAGTTATCATTGATTTTTTATTCATATCCGTTTGACAATTTGTCAGTTTCAAGAAAAGTCAGTTTATCCGTATCCGATCCGGAAGGCTGTTCATAATACGCAATTTGTCCGGCAATCTTTTTTTTTCTCAGCGGATTGACAAGACATCGCATGATCAGGGCAAGGGGAATGGCTGTCCCCATGGCACCCAAAAGCACCAC
>JAPLJE010000592.1 GCA_026388755.1 Deltaproteobacteria bacterium
GGCGCTGGAGGCCCTCCGGGATCTCTCCAGCCCCAGAGCTATGGTTATCCGCGACGGCACCCAGCAGCGGATTGCCGGTCGCGAAGTGGTTCGGGGCGACATCATTCTCCTTGCCGAAGGGGACCGGGTTCCTGCCGATGCTTTGGTACTGGACTGCACCAACCTCTCAACCGACGAATCGCTACTGACCGGCGAATCTGTGGCGGTACGCAAAGTGTGTGGCGATGCCTCTTCACCAGCCGTGCAGCCGGGAGGGGATGATCTTCCCTTTGTTTTTTCCGGAACCTTGGTGGTGCGTGGTCAGGGAATCGCCCGCGCGGTTGCGATCGGACAACAGAGCGCTATCGGTAAAATCGGCAAAGCCCTGCAAACAGTGACGGGTGAGGAGACACTGCTTCAACGTGAAACCGGTCGCCTGGTGCGGGTTCTTGCCATAACAGTCCTTGGGCTCTGCACACTCCTTATCTTCGTTTACGGGATCACTCGCGGCGCCTGGCTCGATGGGGTGCTGGCGGGGCTTACTCTGGCCATGGCAATCATGCCCAACGAGCTTCCGGTGGTCCTGACTATCTTCCTGGCGCTGGGAGCCTGGCGACTTTCCCGAACCAATGTTCTTGCCCGCAGCGCGCCTGTGGTAGAGACACTCGGTTCTGCAACCGTCCTCTGCGTGGATAAGACCGGCACCCTGACGCTGAACCGGATGACGGTCACTGCGCTCCACTCGGACGGGATTCTATACAACATCGGTGAATTTCGCAAAGATCCGCCGCCGGACACATTTCACGATCTGGTTGAATTCAGCATCCTTGCCAGTCAGCGCGATCCCTTTGATCCCATGGAGCGGGCAATCAAGGAATTCGGCGAAGCGTATCTCGCTCACACCGAGCATCTTCACGGCGATTGGCGCCTTGAAAAAGAATACCCCTTATCTCCGGAACTTCTTGCCATGTCCCATGTCTGGAGAGCGCCGGAGGGGATGGATTACGCCATTGCTGCCAAAGGCGCCCCCGAGGCGGTCGCCGACCTCTGCCATTTCAGTGATAGTCAACAGGAAGAGATGATGTCGGTGGTAACCCGGATGGCCGACGATGGACTGCGAGTGCTGGGTGTCGCGCGCTCGTACTTCCGTGAGGCAGGTCTGCCGAGTCAACAGCACGATTTCACCTTCGAGTTTCTCGGGTTGGTGGGATTGGCCGATCCGGTCAGGCCGACCGTGGCGCCTGCGCTCCAGGATTGTTACCGGGCCGGCATCAGAATGGTGATGATCACCGGCGATTATCCCGGTACGGCGCGAAGCATTGCAAGGCAGATCGGCCTTGTCCAGCGGGATGAGGTCATCACAGGTCCGGAACTGGACATCATGAGCGACGAGAAGCTGCAACACAGGATTAGAACGGTCAACATCTTCGCCAGAGTTGTGCCTGAACAAAAGCTTCGACTGGTCAAGGCGCTCAAGGCGATCGGCGATATTGTTGCCATGACCGGAGATGGAGTGAACGATGCCCCGGCTCTTAAATCGGCCCACATAGGCATTGCCATGGGGGGACGGGGAACGGACGTGGCGCGAGAGGCATCCGATCTCGTGCTCCTGGACGACGACTTTGCCTCCATCGTACGAGCGGTAAAAATGGGGCGGCGGATCTTTGACAACCTGAAAAAGGCAATGGCCTATCTCCTTGCCATCCATGTCCCGATTGCTGGGATGTCTCTTATACCGGTGCTTTTTAACTGGCCGCTTTTATTCATGCCTATCCATATAGCCTTTCTCCACCTGATAATAGACCCGGCCTGTTCCATAGTCTATGAGGTCGAGCCGGCTGAGGCGGATGCGATGAACAGGCCGCCCCGCGATCCAAAGGAACCGCTGTTCAGCAAGCGCGTCTTGCTGCTGAGCACTCTTCAGGGGCTGAGTGTTCTGGCAATGCTTCTAACTATATTTGGCGTCTGCCTTGCCCGTGGGCAGGGAGAACTTGATGCCCGCACCCTGGCATTCACGACATTGATAATCGCCAACCTCGGTCTTATGATGACCAACCGTTCCTGGGCCAGCACTATCGGCAAGATCCACAGGGCTCCCAATGCTGCTCTCTGGTGGGTAACCGGCGGCACGGTTGTCTTTCTGGGCCTCGTTCTGTCGATTCCTTTTCTTCGAGAGATATTCCGATTCTCAGTGATACATCCGCTCGATATTGTCATATGCTTATCCGCTGGAATATTGAGTATTGTCTGGTTCGAGCTGTTCAAGTTTTTCAGCAGGAAGAGAGGCTGATGTACGGCTTTTGTCGTTGGACTTGCGGTGCATTAGGAAAATGCATTTTAAGGAGTTAAACTGATGTATCCGTTAATCAAAACAATTGTATCTATAAAGAAAGCGAATCTTTTAGGCTTGATGCTAGCATGCGCCCTGCTGGCGGTAGTCGTTACTGTCGGAGCCGTAGGAAGCGTTACCTGGATAACAGACCGATTTATAACGATTGAACGCGGGCGGCTTGATACGCTGCTTAACTGGGTTGTCGGCGTTCTTACCGGCATCGGCGGCTGGTTCATGCTGCCGGTGCTTACCGTGCTGATTTCCAGTCTGTTTCAGGAAACCGCGATTCAGCGCGTGGAACGTGTGTACTATCCGGATGCTACTCATCGCGAGGTTTTGAAGTTTTGGCCCGAAATATGGCATGATCTGAAGTTCACCGGATGGGCATTGTGCCTCAACATATTACTACTGCCGCTCTACATGTTTGCTATTGGTTTTGTGGCCTCCATTCTGCTCAATAGTTATCTCCTCGGTCGGGAATTTTTTGAGAGTGCGGCAGGATATCACCTGGGGAAAACCAACGCCCGGACACTGGGCCTCCAGCACAGAAAGGTCATGTTCGGCGGCGGATTCATGATCACGGTAATGGCGATTGTTCCCTTTCTGAACCTTTTTGTTCCGATTCTTGCAATTGTGTGGATGGTGCATGTGTATCATTACATCCGCATTCAAGAACCTCAAGGGATTCAGAACAACGAAACGGAAAAGGAGAAAAGATGATGACACATATTCGTATTTTATTGAAATTATTCATGATCGTCTGTTTGATATCAGGCGCCTTGTTTTTCTTGTGCTGCGCGCCCTCTGCAGTTGCCGACGATGACCGGGATCACCATGACAAAAAACGAAACAAAGACATCGGCACGGCTTTCAATCATATTAAAAATGAAGAAAAAAATGAAGCCACCGGCCAGGCTGCTGCCTGGATTTTGGCAGCAGCCAATTTAAATGTTTTGATAAGTCTACTCATCAGAGGAACCCGCTATGCAGCTCTTCCGGCACAAATAAATGACAGAATCAAACGCTTCAATCAAATTCAGAAAAAGTTTCTGTTGCCGATTCACTATGTTTTAAATCCGCTGGCCCTGGGCATGGCATTTATTCATTTCATGTCCGCTACGTCTGCCTGCAAAGCCAGCGGCCTGCCGGAATGGGGACTTGCATTAATGGCTTTAATTACGGGAATCGGGATCATGGTGAAGTTCAAGGTGTTTCCCAAAAATTTACGAAAAAGCACCTTTCAAATCCATACAAATCCAATACCGATTACGTTACTTTTAGCCATTCTTCTCATCGGTCATGCTGTTGTGGATTGATCTCCGGGACAGAACTTCGGATTCCGCGGACTGACTGAAGCATGAACCCTATAACAAGATAAGGAAATTTCTATGAAACGATCAATACTGTATTTTCTCCTGGCGACCATCTTTGTATATGGCTGCGGAGATGGTTTAAAGGGCATGGAATCCGATTATACCATCAAAATAACCGGCGCCGACCAGTTGACATTCAGCGGTCATTATACAATCGCCGGTACGGGGGCTCTGCCCAAGGCTGTCCAAATCACTGGGAAGGGGTCCATGGAATACACAGGCAAAGGCCTGGCTGCGGCCTGCGTCATTCGAAAAACGACTTCCGAAGGCACGCTGAAGGTGGAAATCCTGCGAGGGAAAGATGTTGTTTCCACTTCGGAAACCGCGGCTCCTTTTGGGGTCATTACCCTCGGCAAAATCCCGGATACCACTTCCATCATCAATCAGATCCTGGGGAGGATATTGGGTTAGCCGGATTGACAAACTATCTGAAATCAAATATATAATACACATGATCATCGATCAAAAAGATCAAAGAAAATTATCATGAAACCGATGTCCGTTTTTATTTTACTTGTTTACTTCCTCCTTCCGGTTGTGTGCTTCGCGCACCCTGTCGAGTTGCATGTCGAAGCCACCTCGGACGTTTTCGATATTTTTACCTCCGAATGTCCGGACAAGCAGGATATGGACAATTGTGAATCCGCTTGTTGTTGTGCGGAACATACCCCGTTTGTTTACCGAGCAATCAATACGTTTCCAGCAATCAGACTGCGCGGATCATCCCTATTTTTTTTACATACTCAGATCGTTATTCCCATTTTCGTTCCCCCGCAAAACATGTCTTGATTTGGTGTTCCTTGTATCTTGCAATCTTGCGGAGCCATCCGCCGTCTTGCTGATTCCATCTCTTCGTTGAACACCATCTTTTTATTGTATTGGAGACATCTTATGTTGAATAAAACATCATCCATCAAGCGGATATTGCTTCTGGTTTCAGTTTTTGCCGTATTTGTCGTTCTGGGGCTTTCCGACCTGGCAGATGCCAGATCCAGCAGTGGCGGCAGATCCATGGGCAGCTCCAGAAGCGGGTCTGCCAGCAGTCCTTCAAAATCCTTTGGAAATCCATCCAGTCCTTCGGGCAGCGGGTCTTTTTCTCCGTTGTCCGGCGGGGGCGGCAGCAGCTTTCTTCGCGGCGTTGGCGGTGGCATCGTGGGGGGAATGATCGGGAATATGATCTTTGGAGGATCAGGGCATGCCGGCGGCATGGGCGGCGGCGGCAGCATCGGCATCGGCATTTTTGAGCTTTTGATTCTGGGCGGGCTGGGCTTTTTTATCTACAAGCGATTTATCAAACCCCAGATTTCCAGGAGTCCTTCTGTGGGCACTGTTCAGAGTCCGTCGGAAGGCCGCGTATGGGTTGATCGGATTATGGAGCGTTTTAACAAACCCAAGGATTCTCAGAGTCCGGTTTCTCCACCTTTTAATTCATTTTCTACAGGAAATTTTTCGCCAACAGGCTTCCAGGCGCCGCTCGCTTCGCCGCCGATTGTTTCGGCTTCACCCGAAACCGGTTTCAACATGATCAAACGATCCTGATAAATTCAAGGGAACCGCTCAGGATATATTTTTCAAGGTTCAGGCCGCATGGATGAGACGGAATACCTCTTCGGTTCAGGAACTGATCGGCCTGCAACTCAAGGCGGAATACGACACCCAGTTTGCAGATCTGAAGCAAAAAGGCCTGATCAACCGGCTTGAAAATATTGCGGTTCGCAGCGTTGAAATTGTCGACATGGGCAAGGAAGACCAGGAGGTATATATCAATGTCCTTTTTACGGCCAATCTTCTCGACTATACAGTTGAGGAATCCAGCGGCAAAGTCGTCAAGGGTGACAGCACCGACCCTGTGAAATTTGAAGAATTCTGGACATTCGCCAGACCGGTGGACTCAACCCTGTGGAAACTGGAAGGCATTAAGGTCAAATAACCGGGAGAATGATTGAGAAATGCACTTGAAAAAATCGCGGATTGTGTTACCTTATCAGCGTAAATAACCATAAATTTAGGAGGTGTTTCATGCAAACCTTACCACTTGGAACCACACAGACTCAGGCACAGGTTCTGGTCAATCAGTTTATCCGGAGCGTTTACAACTGGATGGCAGCCGGACTGGCGCTTACGGGCGTGGTGGCACTTTATGTCGCCAGCAATGAGGCTTTGATTCAGTTGATTTTTACGAATCAGCTGCTGTTTTTTGCGCTGATCATCGGCGAACTGGCGCTGGTATTTTTCCTAAGTGCCAGAATCCAGAAGATTCAGGCTTCAACAGCTACCGGCATGTTTCTTCTCTATTCGGCATTAAACGGCCTGACATTATCGTTTGTGTTTCTGATCTACACCCAATCATCGGTTGCATCCGTCTTCTTCATCTGCGCAGCCACATTCGGCGCATGCAGCCTGTATGGCATGAGCACCAAGCGGGATCTGACATCCATGGGAGGCTTTATGGCCATGGGTCTGATCGGCATCGTCATCGCGTCAGTTGTCAACATGTTCATTCAAAGCTCTGGAATGAATCTGATCATCAGCTATATCGGTGTCATCGTCTTTGTGGGACTTACCGCATACGATACCCAGAAGCTGAAAATGATGGCGCTGTCCCAACCCGCCGGTCTGGATGCAGGCGTTGTCCGAAAGGGCACCATAATGGGCGCGCTTACCCTGTATCTGGATTTTATCAACCTGTTTTTGATGCTTCTGAGAATATTGGGCGACAGAAAGTAATTTTCAAGCCTTTCCAATCGTATCCCGGACTTTTTCTGCTATCTGTTCAGCAAAAGTCCGGGTTTCTTTTTGAGACGGGCCCTCCACCATGACGCGACACAGTGGCTGAGTCCCCGAATACCGGATCAGCACCCTTCCTTCATCCCCCAGCTGGGTCTCCACCTGCCCGACCACATCCTGGATTCCGGAAACCGTATCGATATCGGGTTTTTCACCAACCGGAACGTTGATCAGTATCTGCGGAAAGACGCTCATGATCCCGGCCAGTTCTGAAAGCGGAATAGATGCGGATCGCATGGCTTCAAGAAGCTGAAGCGCAGTAAGAATGCCGTCGCCGGTGGTGTGCCGGTCCAGAAACAGCGTGTGCCCGGAGTCCTCTCCGCCCAGGACGGCGCCTTCGGATTTCATCATCTCCATGACATGGCGGTCCCCCACCTGAGCCAGGGAGAGGAGAATCCCCTGTTTTTTCAAAGCGATTTTAAGCCCCATGTTGCTCATCACGGTTGCCACCACCCGGTTGCCGACCAGTCTTCCGGCTTGTTTCATGTGGACGGCGCAGACAGCCAGTGCCTGATCGCCGGTCAATACCCTTCCGGTTTCATCAACAGCGATCACCCGGTCTCCATCCCCGTCAAAGGCAAATCCGGCATGGGCCTTGTGTTTCACAACCGCTTTCCGGAGGGCTTCAGGATGCTGAGAGCCGCAACCGGCATTGATGTTGACACCGTCCGGTTTATCGGACAGGACAAATATCTCGGCACCCATTCGCGAAAACACATCGGGAGCCGCCTGAAATGTGGCGCCATGGGAGCAGTCCAGGACCAGGCGAAGCCCTTCCAGCGTCAAATCCGGAACAGAATTTACCAGAAAATCTCCATAATAATCCAAGGCATCCATAATGGCATCGCAGCGGCCGACAACAGGCGAAGGCGATCCGTGCCTTTCCTTTATAATCTGCTTTTCAAGCTCCCGTTCAACGGATTCGGAAAGCTTGAATCCGTTTCCGTCAAACACCTTGATTCCGTTATCCTCGTAAGGATTGTGAGAGGCGGAGACAACGATACCGGCACATGCCCCCAGCTTGGCGGCAATGGCGGCGACTCCCGGGGTGGGCAGAACGCCGCACAGGCAGGCATCCGCGCCCATCGAACAGAGGCCTGCGGCCAGCGCGCATTCCAACATGTCGCCGGAGATTCGGGTGTCTTTTCCAATAACGACCCTGGTAGATGAATCGGTTGTAAAATAAGCGGCAACTGCCCTGCCGATTGCGACCGCCATTTCCGGTGTCATGGGATGTCGATTGGCAACCCCGCGAATGCCGTCTGTTCCAAACAATCTTTTCATGTGTGATTCCTTATTCCCCCGCCAAGCCGGTTGCCAGCAACGGAAATATCTCCAGAGCCTCTTTAACAATGTGGTCGATGATTCCCTGAAGCCAGACTGTGCCGGATTCTCTTGGTTTTTCACGGACCCCCTGAATCACGGAAAGATACGTCTTTCCGCTCTCGCGAATTCCCTTTTGAACGACTTCCAGAAAATCGTCCCGAAAATCGGTATTCCCCTGCCAGGTCTTGTGCATCAGGAACAACCTTTCAAGCTGAGAGCAGTTGTTAAAAGTCTCACACAAACGATTCGCCTGGACGGTCTGGGGCACACCGGAAACCGGCAAACTCCGGCAATAGGCCAGCAACCGGGCAATGCGTTCCTGAATCGCCATCTGAAGCGTTTCCTTAAGCCCTTCAAACAGTTCCTGGGTAAAGTCCTGACCCACAAACTCGGACCGCACATGGATATACCACTGCCTGAGAGCCATCAGATTGGCAATATAATGAATGTTGTTGACCACAACGCGTTTCAGGGTTAAATGCATCCCGCGGGTAAACGCAACATTCGCGCTTCTGGCGCCTCCCTCCTGAATCAGGCGATCCGGCCTTAGCTCGTCCTTGCGACATATTGAGCCTGCGGCAAGCACGGTTCCATATTCAAGCCGGCAGGGTCCGACAAGCCCTCCCTGGCCCCCTAAAAAAATGGGGGTTTGATTCAGCATGACCCCCCTGGGAACATCACCCAGTAATGATGCAGTTGCCTTATCCTGATTGGGCGTGAAATTGAAATGAATGTAGGAGCTGCCAACTTCGCTGTGATTCTTTCGGCTGGTTCCACCGGCCATCAGGCAATCGCAGAAATTGATCAAGCTGCCAAGCGTGACAAAGGGAAACAGGATGGTCTGTTTCAGCGCAACCGTGTGCGCGACGCTCGCCTGCTCTTCCAGAATGGTTCCTTCTCTTACATGGGCGCCAAAACCCATCACCACATCATCCAGGAAAGCCGCCTTTCGGAAAAAACCGCCTTTTAGCTCTACCCGGGACCCGATGTAGCAGTTCTCGACCGTAACCGGTCCTTCATACCCCAGTTTAGCGCCCGGAAGAATGAGCGTTTTATCGCCATAAATCCGGCAACCCGGATAGAGAGTGACCCCGTCGCCCGAAATCCGCTTCAAATCGACTTCCTCTCCAATATCCACGGTGTCGGGTTTATGAATTTTCACCCCTTTTTCCATAAGCTGGTGCGCTTTCGATGCCATTCTCAATACCTTTCCTGTATCATAATGGATTGTCTTTCTTTTCCGCCGTTATGCTCCTTTCAAACTATATCGGAAAACCCCCGGCTCTGCCAGATTTTTTTAACGATTTCCAAGGTGAAAAACGAGTGCTCCACAAAACACATCGTCATGCAACGCAATTTCGGATATTGCCTTTCATCGGGTATTGCAATTAAAACCGGAAAAAGGGTATATAGCCCCATCATTAACCTATTTCAAAGAAGATTTTGTGACCCGATTGATCGATCATCCCCCTATTGCTGTTGTGGCAATGGCCGGTGTTTTTCCCGGCGCATCCACCCTGGACCAGTTCTGGCGTAACATCGTTGAAAAGAAGGATGCCTGCGGGGATATTCCGGAAAGCAGGTGGGTTGCGCGGCCAGCGGACATGGTATCCGCCCTGCCCGCTCCGGACAAGGCCTTTCACCGGCGAGGCTGCGTGATTCAGGATTTTGATTTTGATCCCGATGGCTTTGCCATTCCCGCGGACAATTTGCGTTCTCTCGATCCGATGATTCATCTGGTCCTTCATGCCGGCAGGCAGGCTTTTTCAACATTTCAGTCCGCCGGCATTGACAAAGATCGCATCGGCGTCATCCTGGCGGCAATCGCGCTTCCGACAGAAACATCCTCTCGCCTGGCGCAAGAAATTCTTGGAGAATCCTTTAAAAACGCCCTCTTCCGGAAAGACACTGGCCTTTTATCCCCCCTGACCCGAAATCAATGTCTGGCCAGCCAGGTAACGGCCCTTCCCGCTGCTGTTCTGGCTCAGGCACTGGGTCTTTGCGGCCCGGCCTTTACCCTGGACGCCGCCTGTGCCTCCTCCCTATATGCCGTAAAGCTGGCCTGCGACATGCTCGACGCCCATCGCTGTGATGCGGTTCTGGCCGGCGGGGTGTCCCGGCCCGACTGTCTGTATACCCAGGTCGGTTTCAGCCAATTGAGGGCACTGTCGCCATCCGGGCGCTGCGCGCCGTTTGACGCCCATGCAGACGGGCTCATGGTCGGCGAGGGTGCAGGACTTCTCGTCTTAAAGCGGCTGGAAGATGCGCTGAATGACGGCGATACCCTGTTCGGCGTCATTCGAGGCATCGGACTTTCCAATGACA
>JAPLJE010000546.1 GCA_026388755.1 Deltaproteobacteria bacterium
TCTACCATTTTTTCCTTCGGCAGGAATGATACCGCACCCAGCTTGATCGACTTTTCCAACGACTCGGGGGTCAGGGCATGTGCCGTAAGCATCACTGCCGGGAACCCGCGCTTTACCGAAAGCTTCAAAAGCTCGAACCCGTTAACACCCATGATGTCCAAAATGACGACATCAAAGGTGTAACTCAAAAGCAGCTGACAGGCAGTGTCGTAGTCATTAGCTTTAAGGACGAAGCACATGTCAAGCAATTCGGCCACAGTGTCGGTCACGTCGACCTCGTCGTCGACAACAAGAACCATTTTACCTTTGAGGATTTCGGCGGTATCCATCAAAGCCTCTCCTTTCAAAATGCACGTTATCAAACCATATCACCGGCCATTGCGCTTAGTCACCCCGTTCCGCCACATGTCTGACGATCTGGGCGAAGCTGGGGGAAAGTTTCCTTGATAAAGCAGCAGGCGAGCATTGCGATGGCAGCACTGATCAGAAGAATATTGAACATCTGCTGATATCCGGCCAGGGTAAAAGCCCCATTCACGCTGCCGGATCTCTCCAGCAAATAGCCGGCAAAGGGCTGGAATATGGCTCCGCCTGCAAACGGAAACAGGTTGACCAGACCGGTGGCGGTTCCGGCGATCTGCACCGGAAACAGCTCTTTGGTCGTAGTGAATCCGATGACCACGATGGCGCTGGAAAACATCCCCAGGCCCAGACATATCAGGTATAGGCCGAACACGGGGATGAGATCGGCGGCAAAGAACAGCGTCGCTGTAATTGCAAGTACAATGAACGTTGAGATGAGAAGAACGGGTTTACGGGCGTGAAATACCCGGGTGGATAGAAAGCTGAGAAGCGGGCTTCCGATGACGATGCCGACGGCCAGCATCGAAAGTATATAGCCGGACTCGGATTTGGACAAATGGTAAATCTGCATGAAATACGGCCCGCCCCACAGTCCGCCGAATGTAAAAAACACAGCGCAGTTGAAAAAAAACCAGATGGCCAGAGGCCAGAAATGCGGGCAGGAAACGACCGTGCGGAAGCCAGCCATCAGGCCGATTGCAGGAGATGAGGCTTTTGCAGAGGCATTCACGGACACCCATCCCATGTCCTCGGGGCAATCCCGGACAAATATCCATACCAGCAGTGACAGAAGCAGGGTGAGCCCACCCACCGCAACAAAGGACATCCGCCACCCGATCGCTCCGGAGAGCAAAACCAGGGGCGTTGCTGCCGACAGGGACCCCAGGCCGCCCATGGCCATCAAAATCCCGGTCATGGGCGCAAAATCGACAGGCGTGAACCATTCAGACAGGATCTTCATGGTCGGCACAAAGAGCATGGCCACCCCGATTCCGACCAGCAGCCGTCCGGCAATGGCCATCGCGGCAGAAGAGGCAACCCCCAGCAGGACGGAGCCGACAAACGCCACCAGAAAAAATACCGTGATCGTGTTGCGGGGGCCCCAGGAATCGGAAAGGAGCCCTGCCGGAAGCTGCATGGCTGCATACGAATAGAAATAGGCTGCGGACAAAAAACCAGTCAGGCCTCCACCCGTCTGAAGGTCTTTCATCATATCTACGGCCACCACAGCCGGACAGAGCCGGTGGAAATACACCAGAATGTAGCCAAAGGCCAGAACCCAAAAGATGATCCAGCGATACCGGCGGGCTTTGGGGTCAGAGGTCATTTGCATGTTTATTTGCCAGTCCAGTATCGATCCGGATCAAACCGGCGCAGGGCGGTAAGCTCCTGCAGGGACGGGAGAGGCGTCCGTAACAGCTCAGCGGCTATGCGAACCGGCCAGCCGGTTTGTTCTTTTACCATTTCAACCGTGACGTCGGGATGCACCGAAGTCAGCACCATTTCACAGGTTTGCGGATCGAATGCAAACACTCCCAGAGTGGTGATGACAGCGGACGGTCCGCCACGAACCAGGCCGACCGACTCGCGCCAGCCCTTGCCGTTTCCGTATCCGGGAGAGGTGATATAATCCACCCGAGGCACAAACCGGCGCTTCTCATGAGCCATGATGATGATGTGGCGGTGAGCCAGACAGGCCAGATCGCAGGCCCCGCCGCTTCCCGGAAGCCGGGTTGCGATGGTTGCGGCACTGCCTGTCAGCGTGGTGTTCAGATTGCCGAATCGGTCCACCTGGGCGCCACCGATGAAACTGACATCCACGAGCCCCTGCTGGAGCAGCGACAAGATTCGGCAGATCCCCCATTGTCAAAATGGGTTCCGGAGCCACCGTCTCGCGGATGATTCCCAGTTCGTAAACGCCGATGGCATTCGGCGCCCGAAGGCTTTTGGCCACCAGAAACCCCAAAAGCGGAAGACGCATGCCGACAAAAACCACTTCCCCATCGGCAATCTGACGGGATGCGGCAGCGACCATCAGTTCGGATTGCGTATAGCCCGGATCAATATCCATAATCAACTGGCTCCGAAATATCATGATGGGTTATCGAAAGGCGTGAACATGCATCCCCAATTCTTTCGACATACTGATGAATCGATGAAATGGAGTGAATCCACTTGTCCTTCCATGACGCAAACAATTCCGGAGTACGGCTCTGTGCCTGATAGTCCAGAAAAACCGCATGATCCCGGTTATAATAACCCGGCATCGGAGAAGGGTGCGCTCCCCAGGGAGCATGGACAACGGCGCTGACCTTGAATCCGGGTGTCAAAATCCGATTGGGATCGCGGGTGATAAGCTCTGTGGATACAATTTCTTCCGCGGTCAGGATTATACGCCGACTTGCCATGCAGGCCTCACGGCTAATCCCCATATTCCCCCAAGCATGGGCATTGCCGAAGGAATCCGACCGCTGTACATGAACAATGGCAACATCCGGAACAATGGCTGCGACGGCCGCGTGTTTCTGGCCGGTAAACGGGCAGATAACGGACTTTAATCCCGGATTTGTCGCAAACAGGTCACTGCCCAGGGCTGTTCGGGACGGCAGGAAAGTCACGCCCAT
>JAPLJE010000657.1 GCA_026388755.1 Deltaproteobacteria bacterium
GAATCAGCTCTGTGATATCGGGGATCTGGCAACCCTTTTGACCGGCAGCAGCAATATCGAAAATTTTCTGCAACGAACCGCTGCCATGGTCTCCCGGCACCTTGAAGCAGAGGTCTGCTCCATATACCTGTTTGATGATCAGTCTCGAGAGCTTGTTTTAAAAGCCACGATCGGCCTCAATCCCGAAGCCGTCAACCAGATTCGAATGAAAGCCGGTGAAGGACTGGTCGGTTACACCCTGATCAAACAGCAACCGGTCCGGGAAGGCTCCGCCAGCAGAAACCCCCAGTTCAAATATTTTGAGGAATCCGGAGAAGACCGGTTTGAAAGTTTTTTGTCCGTTCCGATTTTAAGAGGGATCGAAAATATTGGGGTTCTGGTGGTTCAGCACGAGAAACGCGATTATTTCGATGAAGTGGATGTGATGGCCCTGAGGGCTGCGGCATCGCAACTGGCAGGCGCCATTGAAAATGCCAGGCTCCTGATGAGCATGAATAATCCCCAGAACCCGGTCCTGAATGCAACGGCACTTGAGCAATTGAAATTCGTTCGCGGCGAAAGCGCCGGCAGCGGTTATGCCAGAGCGCCTTCCACGGTTTTCGGAAAAAGTCATGGGTGGCTGCTATCCGAACCTTCTGAATGTGAAACTGCTTATACGCTGAAGCATTTTTACCGGGCCATCCAGTTGACTACGGATCAGCTCCAGGAGCTTCAATCCCGTGTTGCTGAGCGCCTGCCTGAAAGCGCATCCCTGATATTCACGGCGCATTTCATGATCCTTAAGGATGAGCGGTTCATTCAGGAGATTCTCCGAAATATTGAAAAAGGGGTGTCACCACCAGAGGCTGTCCGCATAGTTGCCCGGCATTATATTGCCCTTTTCTCTTCCAGCCCTTACATGTATCTGCGTGAGAAAGTCAACGACATGGAGGACCTGGCCGGGCGCATCCTGGCCAATTTTCAGCTTCGAGACATGGAGGCTCCGCTGCAGTGCAAAGGGCGTAGGCGTATCGTCATTGCACGGGAGCTGTATCCATCCGATATTCTTAAACTGGCTTCCGAGGAGGTTGCCGGAATCATTCTGGTCAGCGGAGGCGTGACCTCGCATGTTGCGATACTTGCCAGATCCATGCAGATCCCCCTGATCATTGCCGACCGGCCGGAGCTTCTGACGCTTCCGGAAGAAACTCCCGTGCTGATGGATGCGGCCAGTTTATCCTTGGGCGGCAATATTTATGTGAATCCTTCCGAAAAAGTGATTCATCAGTTTGAAATCCGAAATCAGGCAAGAGCGGCAACCTCTTTTCTGGCAGATGCCATGACGCCCACGACCGAAACCCAGGACGGCCAGCGGATACATCTGCTGGCCAATATCAATCTGCTGAGCGAGTTGACCCTTGCCAGGGATCTCAAGGCTGAAGGCGTCGGGCTGTATCGGTCCGAATTTCCTTTTCTGATCCGCAACAATTTTCCTTCGGAACAAGAACAATATCCGATTTATAAACGGCTCTTTGACGAGATGCCGGATAAAACCATCACCATCCGCACCCTGGATGTTGGTGGGGACAAGATTCTGGCCTACTCGGACGCGGCCGCTGAACCCAATCCGGAGCTGGGACTGCGCTCGATCCGGTTTTCCCTGAGAAATCCGGATATTTTTGAACAGCAGATCAAGGCCATATTGCGCGCCGGCGCAGAGGCTAAAAGCATTCGCATCATGTTTCCCATGATATCCTCTGTGGATGAATTCCTGGAAGCCCGTGCTCTGGTGAAGGACTGCGGGGATGATCTGCAGCGGCAGCATCTGTCTCACCATCCGGCGCCTGAGATCGGCATGATGATAGAGCTGCCGTCGGTAATGGAAATCATGGATGAGCTTGCTGCCGTGGCCGATTTTTTTTCCATTGGCACCAACGATTTTGTCCAGTATATGCTGGCGGTTGACCGCACCAACGAAAAAGTAGCCGAATACTACCAGCCTT
>JAPLJE010000430.1 GCA_026388755.1 Deltaproteobacteria bacterium
CCTTAAAGCGTATCCTCGACAAACAGGGAATGGCGTTTCGCCTTAAAACCACCGTGACCCATGCCGAGGTATTCGAAGGCGGGGTGAAGCTGACCCTTGAATCCAACGGCAAGCAGGAGGTGATGGAGTTTGACCGAGTTCTGGTTGCCGTGGGCCGAAAGCCCCTGACCAAGGAACTGGGTCTTGAAGCCATCGGCGTTAGTATGGATGAGAAAACCGGACATATCAGTGTCGATGTTAATTATCAGACCAGCGTTCCTTCAATTTATGCAGTTGGTGATGTCGTCCCCGGCCCCATGCTGGCGCATAAGGCGTCTGCAGAGGGAATTGCCGCGGTCGAAGCCATGGCCGGACTTTTTTCGGAGGTCAACTACGATACCCTGCCGTCGGTCATCTATACCTGGCCGGAAGTGGCCGGCGTGGGACTGACCGAAGAGCAGGTCAAGGCGCGGGAAATCCCCTATGTTGCCGGCGCTTATCCGTTTTCCGGAAATGGCCGGGCGCGGTGCATGGGCGAAACCGAGGGACTCGTCAAAATCCTTTCCCATGCCCGGACCGACCGGATTCTTGGCGTGCACATGATCGGTCCGCGGGTTTCCGAAATGATCGCAGAAGCGGTGATGGCCATGGAAATGGGGGCCAGCTCCGAAGATGTTGCCAGAACCATTCACAGCCATCCGACGTTTTCAGAAGCCCTGGTGGAGGCGGCGGGGGCGGTTCAGCGGCAACTGAAAAAATGAACCGCATCGGCGTGTATGTCTGTGAGTGCGGACCCAATATCCGGGATGCCGTGGACATGGAGGCCCTGGTGGCGTTCTCCGGGTCCCTGCCGGGGGTTGTCCTGTCCAGGCGGCATGGATTGCTGTGCTCGGCAGAAGGGCAGGCCCTGATTGCCACGGAAATTGTAGCAGATTCACTGACCCATGTCGTGGTTGCCGGATGTACCCCCAAGGAGCACGAAGCGTGTTCTTCAAAGCGCCGGACTGAATCCGTTTCTGCTGCAGATGGCCCCCATCCGGGAACAATGCGCATGGGTGACTCCGGACCGAACCGCTGCAACCGAAAAGGCAAAAACCTTGATACGGGCGGCTGTCCGGCGGGTGGCCTTCAGCGCGGCCCTGGTTGAAGGCGAAATTCCCTGCTGCGCCGATCTTCTGGTTGTGGGAGCCGGCATTTCCGGAATGAGCGCGGTGCTTGCCGCTGCCCGGGAAGATCGCCGGGTCTATCTGGTTGAAACCCTTCCCTGCATCGGCGGAAAGATGGCCAGGTTCGAGACGGTATTCCCCGGCGGGGAGTGTGCCTCCTGCCTGCTGGATCCCCTGCTGGACGCTGTGCTGCATCATAATCATATCACCGTGATGACTTTAAGCCAGATCGAGGACGTCCGGGGGTTTCTGGGAAATTTTCAGGTCCGGGTCCGCCGCAGGGCCAGATTTGTTTCCCCCGATGCCTGCCTGGGCTGCGGGGTTTGCGTTGAGGCCTGTCCGGTTGAGGCACCCAATGCTTACAATGAAGGACTGGATACCCGAAAAGCCATTTATATTCCCTATCCTTGGGGCATTGCCCCATATCGCCTGCGTGGATTCAACAGCCTGTCTGCACCTTTCCGGCAAGGCCTGCAGCGCCTGCAGGGATGCCTGCCCTTTTGGGGCCATCGACTTTGAAGAAACCGATTTCGTTGAAGAAATCCATGTGGGAGGCATCCTGCTGGCAACCGGATTTGACCTTTCGGACATCCGTCCCCTGCTACATTACGGTTATGGAATCGTTCCCGATGTCTATACCAGCATGGAATTTGAGCGGCTGGCGAGCTCAACAGGACCCACCGAAGGAAAGCTGGTTCTGAAAAGCGGGGCCATTCCCCGGCACATTGCCCTGATTCACTGTGCGGGTTCCCGGACCGAGGCATTGAAATCCTACTGTTCGGCGGTGTGCTGCCGGTATATGCTGAAGTTTGCGGTACTGGCCGCACAGAAGCAGCTTAATGTTTCCATCCGGGTTTATTTTTCAGACTGGTGTTTGCCGGGAAAAGACGCCCGGGATTTATTGACAAAGGTTCTTGGCCAGGGACGGATTCAGTTCTGCCGCATGGCCGAGCCCGACAGCATCGAAATCTTTCAAAAAGACGATGCCATCGGAATCCGTTGGAAAGATTCCTTTCATAGGGTGCAGGACGAAATCTGCGACATGGTGGTTCTGGCGCCGGCCATGACCGGAGCTGAAAGCGCGTCGCATCTGTCCGGATGTCTGGAGGTTCCGATGGATGCGGATGGATTTTTCGGGGTCGATCATCCGGTAAAGGCCCCGGTATCAACCTTGCGGGAAGGCATCTGGGTTTCCGGCTGTGCCAGAGGTCCGTGCGATATTGCGGATGCCGTCAGCCAGGGACAGGCTGCCGCCGGTCTGATGGTTTCTCGACTGATTCCGGGAAAGCCCATCCGACTTCCGGCCTGTGTTTCGGAAATCAACCCCGATCTGTGCTCGGGCTGCCGGATCTGCCTGGGCGCATGCCCTTACGGGGCCATTTCCTTTCAGGAGTCACAAGCCGTGATTCAGGAAGCCCTGTGCAGGGGATGCGGGACCTGCGCAGCCTCCTGCCCCAGCAACGCCATTGTCGCTAAGCAGTTTACGGATAAAGAGCTGACCGAAGAAATTCTCGGACTTCTGAAAAAAAACGATCTTACCTGAAACGGATATAAAATCCGGTAAACACAGCCCATAACAGCACGCCGGCTGTCGCCAGCACCAGAAAGCCGGCAGCCAGATGATGCAGGGTGTTCTGCCCGGATTTTTCCCGGTATCCCAGAAGCGCCCCGCAGACCGCACCGGAAACCATGCCGCCGCCATGCCCCCAGTTGTCGATTCCGGGAACCAGAAGTCCGAAGAGGATCAGACCCATGGCCCAGCTTCCGATCTGCCGAAAAACAGTCCGGCCATAGGTGCCGCCACGGCTTTTTCCGTAATACAGGGCAGCTCCGATCAGACCGCAAAGGGCTGCGGATGCGCCGATGGTCAGCGGAACACCTGCAAGATAGGAAGCCCAGAAGCCGGCCATTCCGCTCAGCGTATAGATGATGATCATCCGCGAGCCTCCAAACTGAATCCGGATGAGCGGGGCGATCTGACGGAATGCCATCATGTTGAAGAAAATGTGCAGAATGCTGCCATGAAGGTAATTGGCCGAGAGCAGCGTCCACCATCTGCCGAACCGGTGAATCGGAATCGTGCCGGTGGCGCCCAGAAGAATCAGGCTTCCATTATCCGGAGACAGGAATGTCAGCGGGTTCAGAGAAAAGCCTGTTTTCAGGGGATGGAGGAGAAGGGTCAGAACAAACATCCCTACATTGGTATAAAGAATAGCGGGGATGATCCAGTCTTCGCAGCTCAGGTTTCCGGCGATCGATTTCAGCAGCACGAGCCGCCCCCGCAGCAGGGGATATCTTTCTGCGCTGCGGCCGGCAGGAGAAGAAACGGGCTTTTGTTTTCACAGATCGCTGGCGCTGTCGGCGTGCAGCAGTCCGGATGGCAGGTGCAGGGATCGGTCATCTTCATTTCTCCAGTCCTCAAAAATAAGGATTTTACAAAATTATTACAGGCTCAGTTTGTCGACCAACTTCCGGAATCTTTCCAGCACATCCTTGTTCAGGCAGTAACAGGTTCGGGGGCCTTCCACGTTGCCCTGAATCAATCCGGCATGCAGAGTGAACTGGATGGGTATAAATAAAATTTTATATCTGCTCGAAGGCGAAGATGTCAATGCCTTTTGTATGCCAGGTGGGATCGGAATTGACACCTGAATCCATTTGGCCTACTATAAAGAATAAACAGCCCAAAGAAAAAAGGCGAAAAAATTCAGCCTTTAGCATTCAATTTAAGCGGATATTAAAACAGGAGATAAGTGAATCCCTTTGGAATATGCAGCTAAAATTACCGGGACAGGCTCGGCCTTTCCCCAAAAACGTGTCTCAAACACGGATATTTCTCAGAAACTGGCGCAATCCGGAATCGAAACCAGTGATTCCTGGATACGGGAACGGACCGGCATTGCTGAAAGACGCATGTCAACACCGGGAAATTCAGAAGAACATAACTCATCCCTTGGCCTTGCGGCTGCGTTAAACGCCTTGAAGATGGCCGGAAAAACCCCTCTCGACATTGATCAGATCATCTACGCCACCTGTACGCCGGATACCATCATTCCGTCGACTGCCTGCTGGCTTCAGCATAAGCTGGGAGCCGTCAAAGCCTGGGGAATGGATCTCAATGCCGCCTGTTCGGGATTCATTTACGGACTGAGCATTGCCGATCAGTTCATCCGCACCGGACAGGTCAAAACCTGTTTAGTGATTGGCGCCGAAGTCCTGAGCTCCATCATCAACTGGGAAGATCGCTCATCCTGCATTCTGTTTGGTGACGGGGCAGGGGCCGCCATTGTTGAGCGAACGCAGGAGACATCCGCCCATCGCATTCTTTCCACCCACCTGCTGTCTGACGGCAATCTCTGGGAGATGCTTCATGTTCCCGCCGGCGGCTCGGCGCAGCCGGTGACACCGGAGATGATTCTTCAAAACCTGAATAAAATTCACATGAATGGCCGGGAAATCTTTAAGGTCGCAGTCAGAACCCTGAGCAGCTTTGCGGTAAAGGCATTGAAAAAAAACCAGATGACGGTTGACATGCTGGACTGGTTTGTTCCCCACCAGGCCAATATCCGCATTATCGAGGCTGTGGCAAAGCGGCTGAATCTGCCCATGGAAAAAGTCCTGGTCAATGTGGACCGATACGGAAATACCTCATCAGCCACTGTGCCTTCCATGCTGGATGAGGCGGTCCGGGATGGCCGCATTCAAAAAGGCCAGACCGTGCTTCTGGATGCCTTTGGCGCCGGCCTCACTTACGGGGCCGTGCTGATGAGATGGTGAGCGATGCATTGACGCGGGGGCTTCATCCATGCTGAGCATTCGAAAAATCGGCGTTCTGGGCAGAACCTACCGGCATCTGAACCGGTATCGCCAGATTCTGGGGATCCTGTTCAGTTACGGGTTCGGCGAAATCATCGAGCTTCTGAAGATCGATCAGTATCTGGATATCGGCCTGCAGATGATTTCGAAAAACCGTGGAGATCGCATCGAAAAACTCTCCCGTGCCGCAAGAATTCGAATGGCTATTGAAGAACTGGGGCCAACGTATATCAAGCTGGGTCAGGTGCTTTCCACCCGTCCGGATCTTATTCCCGCAGAATTTGTTACTGAACTCACCCAACTTCAGGACAATGTTCCACCTTTCAGTTTCGATGAAACCGAAAAAATCATCCTGTCCGAATTCGGCATTCCCTTTGATGTGCTTTTTGAATTTCTGGAAAAAACGCCGGTGGCTTCCGCATCCATTGCTCAGGTTTACCGGGCTGGATCCAGGGATGGTGAAATTCTTGCGGTCAAGATTCAGCGTCCAGGCATTAAACGGATCATTGAGGTCGATCTGGAAATCATGCTTCACCTGGCCACCCTCATGGAGCGCCATATCGAAGAATTTGCGCTGCATCGGCCTGTTCGCATCGTGGAAGAGTTCACAAAGGTGCTGGAAAACGAAATCGATTTTACGATCGAAGCAGCCAGCATGGAACGCATCGCTGCCATGTTTCTGAATGATCCGGCGGTGTATATTCCCAAAGTGTTTCGCGATAAATCCAGCTCAGCGGTGCTGACCATGGAGATGGTTGAAGGCATCAAGATCACCCATGTCGAGGCCATCGAAAAGGCGGGCCTGGATCGCAGACTATTGACTGTCAGGGGGGCGGATGTCTGCCTGAAACAGATTTTTCAATACGGTTTTTTTCATGCTGATCCCCATCCTGGCAACATCTATGCGCTTCCGGGAAATGTGATCTGTCTTCTGGATTTTGGAATGGTTGGTACCGTGGATCAAAGAACCCGTGAAGATTTTGTGGAACTGGTGGACAGCATTGTTCACCATCATTCATCCCGGGCTGTCCAGGTGCTTCTGAGGATTACCGAATGGGACAAGGAGCCCGCTCTGAGAGAGTTTGAAAAAGATGTTTCAGAATTCATGGGGCGGCATCTTTACAAGCCCCTCAGGGATATCAAAATCGGCAGGCTGCTTCAGCACCTTCTAGAGATTTCTTCGATTCATGGCCTCCGGATTCCGGCGGACATCTTTCTTATGTTAAAAGCCCTGGGAACGGTGGAAGGGATTGCGCTTGTGCTGGATCCTGAATTTGACATGGTTTCTCACGCAGCACCCTATATTCGA
>JAPLJE010000671.1 GCA_026388755.1 Deltaproteobacteria bacterium
AACTGTATCAACAGGCACGAATTCGCCATCGTTGCATATTAACCGTGCCATCGTATGATTTCACATCTAAAGACAGGAGGATCAAAATGAAAAGAGCTATTTTAATGACAGTGTTAATGGTGTTTGGATTGGCCATGTTCTCAGGCTGCGCCACAATGACGGGCGAAACTGCAGGCGAGAAAATCGACGACTCATCGATTTATACGCAAGCAACTGCAATAATCGTTAATGACCCGGATGCTAAATATTTAAAAATCGAAGTGACGGTTACAAAAGATGAGGTTGTGCTTACGGGTTTTGTGAACAGTCCAGTGACTGAGAAAAGAATTGTTGCAAAGATCAAGGAAATCAAAGGTGTGAAAACCGTAAAGAGCCTCTTGAAGGTAGAAAAGAAATAATAAGGATAAGGGGCATTCCACCAAAGCACTTCCCATTTCTCCAAAATTTCCGGAGTGCCCCTTCAACTGCGAGTTTTATGACCTCACACTGCTCGATGGAGTGGGAGAATCAATCCCTTCTCCATCATTGCAGCATGAAAGGAGAAATACCATGCCGTTGATTCAATTGGTCATAGTTTTGGTTGTTGTTGGGGTGATCCTGTGGGTGATTAACAACTACATTCCGATGCAGTCCACCATTAAAAGACTCCTCAATGCCGTTGTGGTTATTGCGGTTATTCTCTGGCTTTTGAGTGTCTTCGGACTCATCGGAGACATCTCAAGGATTCGTATCGGGAAATGAATCTTTTCTGAAATATGTTCACTAAACTGAAAGGAGTTTTAAATGAAGGACAAACGAAAAGCATACGAAGAGAAGCTCGATGCGCAGCTCGAAGAATGGAACGCGCAGATCGCTCTTCTCAAGGCCAAGGCGGACAAAGCCAAGGCCGAGGCGAAGATCGAATACTATAAAAGCATCGAAGCGTTGGAGCACAAACAAGAAGCGGCCGGGACTAAACTGCACGAGCTGAAGACCGCCGGAGATGAGGCATGGGAAAGCCTCAAAACAGGCGCGGAAAAAGCCTGGGATGAAGTCAAGGCAGCCTACCACAGTGCGGCTTCAAAGTTCAAATGAGCAAGAACGCTGGACCCATCGGATTTGGCGTTTGACGCCCCTGCCCACTGTGTCAAAAAGGAGGATGAAGTGGCCATACCACAGCTTATTTCCACCTGTCTCAATGTTGCCGGACGCCTGTGCGCCGCCTTTTTCTGTCTAATGCTACTTTTTCCATCTTCCCCTGCGATGGCAGCGGAGAGGGCCGGCGATGAATTTCTGACCGGTTATGTTGCCTCCATCCTTGAACGGGACCTAAAGTGGGAGAGAGACAGCTATATGTTGAAGATCGTGAATGGGGTTGCCACGATTACCTTGTATAAAGAGGATCCGATGCGACAGGAGGCGGCCGACAAGCAATTGCGCACAATCGATGGACTCAATGGGATAACGATTGTGGTGAAGCCCGCGGACGCCGCCAAGCCGGAAGCGGTAAGTTTTATGGGGATAACCCGCGAAGGGGAAGCCTTTCCAACGGGCGATTTGTTCCGGCCACTCATCGCACACCTTGGCGTCAGTCGGCTTTGGAGAAACTTTCGGCCTATACAGGTTTTTCGGCAGTCGCGAGGGTGACGGCCTGCAACTGAGCGTGGAAGGCGCCCTGTTCGCCCAGTTCAACCTGAGCACTCCGTCATACGACCTCATCAACGCGGATTACACCATCGGCATTCCCGTGACCTACCGGTATGGCGACAATTCGCTCCGCTTCCGCCTTTATCACCAGAGCTCGCACTTGGGGGATGAATTGCTCTTAAGTGCTAATCCTCCGGAACGGGTTAACCTCAGCTACGAATCCACTGAGATCATCTATTCCCGCGAATGGCGTGAATGGCGGGTATACGGCGGTGGGGAGTACCTGGTCCACAAAGAACCGAGTGATCTTAAGCCGACGATCGCCCACTGGGGGCTCGAGTATCGCGGGAGCAAGCCGCTTGTATGGACCGGCAGGCCGATTGCCGGGGTGGACATGAAATCCTTGGAGGAGCATGACTGGGCCGTCGATACCAGCATCATGGCCGGCTTTGAGTTCGGTCATCCTAACCCCGGGCAGCGCCGCCTGCGCCTCATGGCCGAGTGGTACAATGGGTATGATCCGCACGGCCAGTTTTACAACAATAAGGTTGAATACTTTGGTTTGGGGGTGTCGCTTGGGTTCTAAACTCAAACGTGGATGCAAAGGAGCACAGCGTTGATGTAATAAATGCTTTGAATTTCGCCATTTTCTACGAACTCCAAGGAAAAAAAGTTGCACAGGAAGGATTGCGGGTTGTTTTAAGATGGAGAAAGGATCGCTTGATTTGGTGGTATCCGAATCATGCTTCAGTTCTCGATAACATTTTTTAAATATTAGCAAAAAACCTTATTGATTGATTCAAATACACCTTGTATATAAACCAGTCAGGATATATGAGAAATTTTGTATTTGATTGCTTTTTAAATCAGTTCGGAAAACGATCAGCTTGCAGTGCGGACTTCCCAATAAACTGCAATCAACCCTCTGGAAAAAAGGAACAACTAAAATATGAAGTCTGGGCGCGATAAACAAAGGGTACAGCCCTTTGCTGAAGTTTCGGGGCATTACTTCGGATTCGTAAAGATGCTGGGAGATGACAATGGTTAGGGCAAAACAGGTTGTTGATGTTCTTGAAAAATGCCCGACGGGCATCAAGGGTCTGGATGAGATCACGAAGGGAGGGCTTCCGAGAGGCAGGCCAACCCTGATCTGCGGCAGTGCGGGTTCCGGTAAAACACTTTTCGCCATGGAGTTTCTCATGCGGGGTGCCATGGATTATGGAGAACCCGGGGTTTTCATGACCTTCGAGGAAACGCCGGAGGATCTCGCGAAGAACTTCATCTCCCTGGGTTTTGATCTCCCTGACATGATGTCGCGTGGCCTCATCGCTACGGACCACGTTTATATCGAGCGAAGCGAGGTTGAGGAGACGGGTGAGTACGACCTGGAAGGATTGTTCATCCGCCTGGGGGCTGCCATTGATTCCGTCGGAGCCAAGCGGGTTGTCCTGGATACCCTGGAAGCGCTTTTCTCCGGACTGCCAAATGTTGCTATCCTTCGGGCAGAGCTTCACCGGCTTTTTCGCTGGTTGAAAGACCGCGGCGTGACGGCCATCGTTACGGGAGAAAGCGGCGACAAGCTCCTGACACGCTACGGGCTTGAAGAATACGTGGCCGATTGTGTGATTTTTCTTGATTTCCGCACCGAGGTGCAAATTTCCACTCGCCGCCTGCGTATTGTCAAATACCGCGGTTCATCTCACGGCTCCGACGAGTATCCCTTCCTGATAGACGAGAGAGGCCTCTCCATCCTGCCAATCACTTCCCTGGGGCTCGATTATCCAGTTTCCACGGAACGCATCGCCACGGGAGTTCCCAAGTTGGATGCTATGCTCGAGGGGAAGGGGTTTTATCGGGGAAGCACCATTCTCGTCTCCGGTACGGCGGGCACGGGCAAAACAAGCCTGTCTGCCACCTTTGCCGACGCCGCCTGCCTGCGGGGAGAGCGCTGCCTGTATTTTGCCTTCGAGGAATCGCCCAGCCAGATCATCCGGAATATGAGCTCCATCGGCATGGATCTATCGCGATGGGTGAAGAAGGGGCTTCTCAAATTTCACTCCGTACGGCCTTCGCTTTACAACCTCGAGATGCATCTTCTCACATTCCACAGGGTGATCGAGGATTTCAACCCCCAGGTTTTCATTGTAGATCCGATCAGCAATCTGTGCGCCGCGGGAACAATATCAGAGGTCAAATCCATATTAACGCGCTTGATCGACTATTTGAAAATGAAAAAGATCTCCACTTTCCTTACGGACCTCACGCATTTCATAGGGAGCCTTGAGCACACAAGCGAAGAGATATCTTCCCTGATCGATACATGGCTTCTTCTCCGGGATATCGAACGCAATGGGGAGCGCAACCGGGGCCTCTACATTTTGAAGTCCCGCGGCATGGCCCATTCCAACCAGATTCAGGAATTCCTGCTCACGAACCAGGGCATTGACCTTATCGACATCTATACCGGATCCGGCGAAGTTTTGACCGGCAGTGCCCGGGCAACCCAGGGTGCCGAGGAAAAGGCC
>JAPLJE010000339.1 GCA_026388755.1 Deltaproteobacteria bacterium
ATAAGCAGGGCATACAGGCCCAGGCTTGTGCAGGTTTCCCGGGAAAGGTTCATTTTTTTTTGGGTGTCGATCTTGGCCCGTCCGGTTTTGATCATGCCAAACCCTCCCAGATTCAAATACTGCTGGATCCGTTCAGGTGTCAGTTCCACGGCCCTGTTTTCAATGACCCCATCCGGGCCCATTAAGAACCCCCAGATCTGCGTATCGGGATTGGCTTTTTTGGCTGCATCAAAGATTCCGGCAATGACATTATGGCCGCCGGGCGCAGGGCCACCGGAAAAGACGATGCCGATTCGCCGCCGTTTCCGATAACTCTCTAAAAGATTTTCGTCCGTAGCGTCGGCACCTTGAACTGCCTGGACTTTATTGTGAATAATATTTGGAAGCTGTCTTCTGGCATCAGTGTCGATTTCAAACACAAATCCATCTTTTTCCTGCAGCCGGGTTACGGGCGAAGCAAATACTCCGCACAGGGCGGGTGCCATTTTTCTGTGACTGACAAGCTCCGGATTGATCTTGCTGGTGATTTTCTGAACATCCGGATTGCTGAGTATAGCTTCAATTCCATTCGGTGCTGGCATGCGGTTCCTCCTCATCGGTCGGGTTTCGGCTCTGGTGTTGACTCCATAAAAAAAGGGCCTTGAAGAATCGGGATATTATTTAACAATAACTGTCCGTGAACCCGGATGTCAAGATGAAACCGCCGGAGCCGGCCATGTGCGGACTACTTCGATTTCTCTGGTTTTGTTGAAACATTCTACCATATCTTGTAGAAGAAAGCCGATGCAACCCCTTTCTATTGTGTTTATGCTTTACAATTCCAACTTTTGATGATAAACTCATTCTGAAAAAATACAGCATGCCGAAGAGTTGAAGGAAAACTTCATCAAATGAAGCTTAAAAAGCTGGAATTAACGGGATTCAAATCCTTTCACGAAAAAACCTGCCTCCATTTTCCGCCGGGTGTATCGGCGGTTGTCGGACCGAACGGATGTGGGAAGAGCAATGTCATGGACGCTCTCAGATGGGTCATGGGAGAACAGAGCGTCCGGCAGCTTCGTGGCAAGGCAATGGAAGACGTTATCTTTTCAGGAACTTCTGGTATGCCTTCGCTGAACATGGCGGAAGTGTCCCTGACGCTCATCAACGACAATGGTTCGGCTCCGGAATCGCTTCGGGAATTCTCGGAAATTATGCTGACCCGGCGGATCTACCGTTCCGGCGAAAGTGTGTACCTGATTAACAAACAGCCCTGCCGGCTGAAGGATATTCACCATGTCTTCATGGGAAGCGGCATGGGCGCCAAGTCCTATGCCCTGATCCAGCAGGGAAATATCGGCGCCATTACCGAAGCCAGTCCTGAAGAAAGAAGAGGGTATATCGAAGAGGCGGCCGGAACAACCCGGTATAAAGCCAGCAAAACAGAAGCGATTCGAAAACTGGAATCTACCCAGCAGAACCTGCTTCGGCTTTCCGATATTCTGTCTGAAGTCAGCCGCCAGATGAAGACCCTTGAGCGCCAGGTTCAAAAAGCAGAGCGTTACCGAAAATACCAGAAAAAAATCAGGCGCCTGGACATTCGACTCGGGCTTCATTCCCATGATGCACTTTCGCTTCAGATTCAGCAGCATCAGATTCTTCTTGCCGAGGCCGGCGACCAGGATGTCTCCTGCCAGTCCCGGTCCGGCCAGCTGGAAGCGGCAATTGCGGCCATCAAGTTCCGTCATGTTCAAATCCATGAAACCCTGTCCGGCTACCGATCCCGGAAATTCGAGTGCCGACGTCAGATCGACCGGCTTGAAAATGATCTGGGTCATTTAAAAAAGGACACGCTGCGGCTGACCGCGGAAACCGAAGCGCTCGAAACCTCCCGCTGCGATCTTGAGGAAAAAGCGGCTAAAATCACCCAGGAAATTTCGGATTTACAAAATCAGGCCGATCGCGTTCAAAAAGACATCGAAGCCTTTTCCGTGACCCTGGATACGGAAAAAACAGCATTTCAAAACGCACAGGCCCAATTGACAGACCTCAAGAAAGAGCGCGATGCCATCAATGCCCGCCTGATGGACTTGACCGGCCGGGAAGCAAGGCATCAGCATGTCTTTCAGCACGCTTCCTCGAGCCGGGAAACCCTGAAAAGACGCCTGAAACGCGCCGATGAAGAAGAATACACGGCCAGAAAAGCCCTGCTCGAATCCGAAAAGACGGACACAGCGGCCAGAAATGCCCAGAAAATTCATAAGGACGAGGTCGCCAGGCTGGCAGCGTGTGTGGATCAGCAGAAACTGCGGCTTCAGGCATCGAATCAGGCTCTGGGCCAACAGGTCAAATTGACCCAGAGTCTGGATCTGGAAAAAGCCCGGGCCGGCTCCAACCATGGCGGAGTCCGAGCCATCATGAAGCAGGCCAACCGGAAATCCGGAGCCGATTCGCCGGAATTATCCGGAATCATTGGTCCGGTTGCCGACATACTGAATCCAGCCCCGTCTTACGAAATAGCGCTGGAAGCAGCCATGGGCGAATCCCTTCAGTATCTTCTGGCGGTGAATTCGGACGCCGGGCTTCGGGCCATTTCTTTTCTGAAAAACCTGCAGGCCGGACGCTGCGGATTCATTCCTCTGGATGAGATCGGGAAACCGCTGGAAACGGTTGCGACACATGCAGACCGGCTGATCTGCCATGTTCATGTCCAGCCCGAGTACGCACCTGTTGCAGAGGCGCTGATAGGGCATGTGGTTCTTGCGGAAACCCTTGAAGAAGCGATTCGTATTCAGAGCGATTCAAAATCCGGCCAGACAGCCGTTACGCTGGATGGCCAGGTGTGCGCTTCCCAGAAAATCCTGATCGGCGGCAGCAGCGAATCCTCCTCGGGAATTCTGGCCAAGAAAAAGGAACTGGCGGTCCTGGAGCTGGATATCAGCCGGATCGCGCTGGATCATGACGCGGCGCGCAAAACACAGACTGCAATGGAAGCCGATGTCAGGGAACAGGAAGCCCTTCTTCAGAAAAGCATCGAGCAAAAAAACAACGCGATTCAGGAAGAAGTTCAGGCGGAAAAACACGCCTATAAAGCCGCGGAAATGCTCAAACAGGCCAGGCGGCGGCTGGAAATGGCGCAACTGGAACAGGAACAGCTCGGCGGCGAAGATATGGATATGGAAACGGAAATCGCCCGGAACCATTCCGCTCTTTCGCAGATCCGGCAGGAAATTGCAGATGCCCAGGCTGCGGTTTCCCGGACAGCGGAGGCCATTCAGGTGGTTTCCCGGGAAACGGAAGCTGTAAACCAGCGGTGGATGGAATGCCAGCTTCAACTGACCACCTTGAATGCCCAGGTGGAAAATACCCGAAACACCCTGAGGCGGCTGGTGAATTTTCGTGAGGACGGGCTGCAGCGAATCACCCAGATTTCCCATGATATTGACGAAAATCGCCGGAGGATCTCGGCCGGCGTGCTGAAGATCAAGGCCGATGAAAATCGCCTCAAGCAGGATACTGAGCAGATGCAGGCGATTGAAGCGGAGCTGCATACCCATCAGAATGAGTATGATGCCCTGGAGCGGGAGATTGCAGACAGCAGCGCCACGCTCGGCAGCATTCACCAGGAGCGTGAAAAAACGCTTCAGGAGATCCGACTGCTGGAGCTTGAAATTTCCCGAATGACCCTGAAGCAGGATAACATTCAAGAACGCCTGACCGAAACCTATCATCAATCATTTTCTGAAATCCGCCGGGAAGCGGCAGCCGTTGCCGACACGGATGAACAGCTTTCTCCGGGGGACATGGAAAGCGGGCTCACCCGGCTCCGGTCCAAGATCGCCGGAATCGGGGATGTCAATCTTGAAGCCATTTCCGAATATGAAGCCCTGAAGACCCGGTTTGATTTTCTGGAAACCCAGCGCCAGGACCTGAACAAGGCCATCGACGACCTTCACAAACTGATTCAAAAAATCAACCGGGTCACCCAGGAGCGTTTCATGGAAACCTTTCACGCGGTCAATGAAAAAATCCAGGAAATCTTTCCCCGCCTCTTTGAGGGCGGGACCGCCCGGCTGGTTCTGACGGATTCGAACAAACCGCTGGAGACCGGCGTCGAATTCATGATTCAGCCGCCCGGAAAAAAGCTGACGCGAATCAGCCTGCTTTCCGGAGGAGAGAAAGCGCTTTCAGCCATCGCCTTTATTTTTTCCATATTTTTAATCAAACCCGCCGCGTTCTGTCTGATGGATGAAATTGACGCGCCCCTTGATGAATCGAATGTTTTCAGATTCAATCATCTCCTGAAGCTGATCGGCAAGAAATCACAGATCGTCATGATCACCCACAACAAGCACAGCATGTCATTTGCGGATACGCTTCTGGGAATTACCATGGAACAAAAAGGTGTGTCCAAGGTGGTTTCGGTGAATCTTGAAAACCGGGCAGTAGGGAAACAGGCTGAAACAGACCTTTCTATTCCGGATCCCTGGACCCTGGCTCCTACCGGAGGAAACGGGAAATCAGGCGATCAATGCCGGTCATGAGCCGATCCGGCCGGGTCAACAGGCTGATGATCAGGCAGCCGTCCTCTTCAAAATCGTAGAAATACCCGGGATGCACCAGCACATGGTCCAAATCCAGAAGCTCACAGACCATGTCTTCATCGGAAATTCCATTCTGCATGGCAATAACAGCAGTCCATCCGCCTTCCCGCTGAAGCATCCGGCCGGTTGTCAATCGATTGCTGGCGGTACGCAAATATTGATAATTGGCTTCAATCCGGGCGATGACCTGATGCTGAAAAAAGTCCCGCTGCGCCATCAAGGCCGGAAGCGCCACCTGAACGGGGGTGGATGCCGAAAGGTACGTATCGGAAATCATTTCCAGATTATTACATGCCGACACGCAAAGGGACAGCGGTCCGCTCAACAGCGGTCCGCTCACCTGTATCCAGCCCAGTTTGAACTGCGGAAGCCCCAGAATCTTGGAAATTCCGGACAGCGTAAAGGTCAAGGCACCGGAATTTCCGGCTGTGGTTAACGATGCATCGGGGTTTTGAGCCGAAACATAATCCAGAAAAACCTCGTCCACAATCAGGGCAAGATCTTGGTCCCGGCACCATCGGGTGAGCTGATCGCGCTCATGGTGCCGGATATATGATCCCGTCGGGTTGTTGGGATTCACCAGAATAATGGCCCGGGTTCGGGATGTGGTCAGCGATTTGATCTGCTCCAAAGCTTCCAGATGGATGGCCTCCAGGCTGGCCAGAAAATCAAACAGCGGATAACTGGGCTGCGGGGCCAGAACCGTATCTCCGGGATCGCAGAGCAGCTTGAAGATGCAGGCGTAAGACTCGCTGGTGCTGGATGTCAAAAAAACCGTTTCTATATCAACGTCTTTTCCGTGATGCCGGTAATAGTCCACAACCGCCTGTCTGGCGGGAATCAGGCCCCGGGGATTCGGATGATATTCCAGAATGGATGGATTCGAAATGGCACTGCACACTGCGGCCGCGTCATAATCAAAACCGGCTGCGGTCGGGTTTGTCTCGGTAAGGTCCACCAGCTCGACACCGGATTGCTTCAGGGCTTCGATGCTTCGGGTAATGCGATTTATGGACGGATTCCAGCTCAAGCGGGAAGAGAACATGCGGTTATCATCCTTTTACCATGCGGTTTTCAGGCTTTTCATCTCCCGCAATCTGGTGTCGCAGGTCAGGAGGAGCGCTTTGTGGTGCAAGGCCGTGGCTGCAATGATCCTGTCGGCGGGATCACCATGGATGAAATCGGTATGATAAGCGGCTTGGTAGGCAATTTCCGGGATGATCGGCAACACGTGTAATCTGTTCGCCGCCACGACATCGGCAAGGAAATCCCGTGGTGGCATGGCGGTCTTGATCCTTCCCTTGCTCATGAGCATGGCGATTTCCCAGAGTGAAATATCGCAGCAGGCAAGGGAGTTTGACTGTCTTCCTTTCTCCAGTTCCGTCAGCGCCTTTTTACTGAGTTGTTCCGGAGCCAGTGCGTCGAAAATCATAACGCAGGTGTCAAGGAGTATCATGCTCTGCCTCCCACACCTCGCCTATTGGCGCGACCACATCCCCCACCCAGCTATCTTTTCTGCCGGCCTCCAGACGCAGGCGCGCCGCGCTGCTTTCATCCGCTTCCGGAACCAACCGAGCGATGATCTTCCCCCGTGATGTCACCGCCACCTCTTCACCCGCTTTCACCTTGCCCATATAGACGGGGAGATGGTTTCGCAGCTCCGTGACATTTACTTGAATCATGTGATTCCTCCGTATTTTATGTACATTTAAACTGTACATTATAAGGCATGTATTGTCAAGGTGTTCATGTGCGAAGGCTGCAATGGAAAGCAATGCGGTACAGCATCGCGTCGAATAAGCAGATACATCATTTATTAAGGGGTTATCACGTTAGAGCAAAACTACCCTGAGATTAAATACTACCGCTTGACAATACTACCGAATGGCGTTACTATCAGCGTGTGATCAG
>JAPLJE010000500.1 GCA_026388755.1 Deltaproteobacteria bacterium
CTCAGAATTCAATATCCCGGAGCCTGTTATCATGTAACCTGTCGGGGAAACGAGCGAAAGGATATCTATCAAGACAGTGAAGATAAAAGAATATTTAAATCAAAGCTGAAAGTATCACAAGAAATATATTCGGTAGAGGTGTTGAGTTATGTGTTGATGAGCAATCATTTTCATCTGTTGATTCATACCCCTCATGGTAATCTATCTGAATTTATGAGACATTTCAATATATCCTATACATCGGCGTACAATCGGCGGCACAACCGCTGCGGCCATTTGTATCAGGGCAGATACAAGGCATTTTTAATCGATGCAGACAATTATTTGTTGGCTGTAAGCCGTTATATACATCTCAACCCCATCCGGACAAATAAATATGTGGGGCATATCCCGGAAGAGCAATGGGCGGAACTGCAAAAGTATGCAGACAGCAGCCTTGCAGGATATTGCTGTGAGCGTGAGAAAGAAGCGTTTGTCAATTACCGGATCGTACTGGGGTATTGGGGAGGTGACAACAGAAACGGTCGCCAGAGCTATAAAAATTTCATGCAGGAAGAGATATGTACAGGGGCTGAAAGTCCACTCATTTTAGGGCGCGGTAGCGGAATCATCGGAGAAAGTGAATTTATTGAACGGGTAAAAGGAAAAGTGCCGAGAGATAAAAAGGATATGAGGGAACAGCCTGCCTTGAAGAAATTCAGAAAGAGCTTGACGCCGCAAGCAGTAATTGAGGGATTTGTTGAGATAACGGGCAAGCAGACAGAGGAGTTGTTTCAACGGGGGCGATGTGCAGCGGAAAGAGCGCTGTTGATGGAAGTATTATACCGGAGTTGTGATATCAACCAGCCGGATATTGGCCGATTGGTTGGGGGCGTTAATTATAGCGCCGTGAGTCAGGCCCGGAAACGGTTGAGGGAAAAGATGGCGAATGATGAAAAGCTGAAATGGAAATATGACAAAATCATTGAGCAGCTTATGGGAATGTCAAGATAAAGTGGCCCCAAATTCCCTTCAAAGCCTGTCGAATGGCCCACGTTCGACAATTATTGAAATTTCATGGGAACTTGCATAACCAGAATGCGCATCCTGCATATCGGGAAATTTTTCCCTCCGGTAACCGGGGGCATCGAGAGCTTTCTTGGCGACTTGCTTCCAGCCCTTGAACGGGGCGGGGTAACGCCGGCTGCGCTGGTTCATGACGATATTCGTCAAAAACAAAATCCGGTGCGTCACCGAAACACAACAATTTTTCGGGTACCCTGTTATGGCACCCTGTTGTATGCTCCCATCAGCCCGGCGTTTCCTTTTGCCATGAAGAGGGCCATTCAATCGTTCCGGCCCGATATCCTGCATTTTCATGTTCCAAACACTTCCGCATTCTGGGCCCTGCCCCTATCCATCGCCGGAGCATTGCCCTGGATGGTCCACTGGCATGCGGATGTGGTTCCTTCTTCGATTGATCGAAGAATGGCCCTGGCTTATCAACTCTACCGTCCCATCGAGAAGTTGTTTCTGCGGCGTGCGCAGTCCATTATCACCACATCACAATCCTATCTGAATACCAGCAACGCGCTGGTTGACTTTAGAGACAAATGTCATATTGTTCCGCTGGGGCTGGATCCGGATCGACTGAAAAAGCCGGATGACGCCCGGCTGCGCTGGGCTGAAACCGTGTGGGGGCAACCTGAGGGAAGAATTCTGATCATCGGTAGGCTGACGTACTATAAAGGACACGAAGTCATGCTGGATGCCTCAACAGCCCTGCCGGATGCGCGGATTCTGATTGTCGGCAATGGAGAGCGCGAATCCAGTCTTTTACGGCGAATTCACACCCTCGGCCTTTCAAATAATGTTTCGCTGCTGGGGTCTTTGCCGGAATTGGATCTTCACACCCTCATTTCTTCCTGCGACTGTCTGTGTTTGCCATCAGTTGAACGGACCGAGGCTTTCGGACTGGTGCTTCTGGAAGCGATGCGGTACGGAAAACCGGTTGTTGCCAGCAACATCCCCGGTTCCGGTATTGGATGGGTGGTCGAAGACGGCGTCACGGGGTTTCTGGTTCCGCCGGGTGATCCGGTTCTGCTTGCGGGATCGTTAAGAAAGCTTTTTGATCGGCCGGAGTTGAAATTGCAAATGGGACGATCTGCGTTGGCACGGTTTCGGAAGGTTTTTCAAATTGATCATGTTGCGCAGGAGATTATTTTGTTATATCATCAGACCCTGATGGCTTCGTAAAAAGTCCAATATCTGCGTTGAGCTTCATCCTTCGTCATTGCGGCGTACTAACCGTACGCCTCACTCCTCAGGACTTGCTCGCCTTGATCTTGAACTTTTTACTTTGCCATCCCATTTGACTTTTTCGAGTTCAACAGGATATCGATTGCATCCAGGCGGCAAATGAATGAATAATAAACTGGCGGTTCTGATTCCCGCCTTAAATGAAGAAAAGAACATTCGGGAAGTGATTCAGGGGATCAGGAAAGCCATAACCGGTGAAATCGTGGTGATTGATGACGCCAGTTCGGATTCAACGGCAAGGGTTGCGCGTGAAGAAGGCGCCAAAGTGCTGCCGCTCCTGCTGCGTCTGGGGGCATGGGGGGCGACGCGCACCGGGATCCGTTATGCCAGTCAGCATTTTTTTGAAATTACCGTTACCATGGATGCGGACGGGCAGCACCTGCCCGGTTCCATCGCTGCACTTATAGACCCCATCCTGTTGAATCAGGCCGATGTCGTGATCGGCTCCTGCACGGAACGCGGAAGCGTCCCAAGGAAACTGTCATGGCTGTTTTTTCGTAAGTTTACGGGACTGGATGTTCAGGACCTGACTTCCGGGTTTCGCGCCTATAATGCCGATGCCATATCGACGCTGATGACAGCCGATACGGCGCTTCTGGATTATCAGGATATCGGAGTGCTCCTGGCGCTCAATAAAGCCGGATTTCGCATCCTGGAAGTTCCAGTCAGCATGTGTCCCCGATCATCCGGACACTCTCAGGTGTTTTCTTCCTGGTGGGATGTGTTTCGGTATCTGGTGATCACCTTTATATTATGCCTTTCCAAAGTGGATATTCCGGCTGTATCCAGATATCGATCCGTGAATGGATAACACGATGTTCCCAACTTCTCAACTGACGTCATTTGGAATAGGCATCGGTATCGCGCTTGCCATCCTTGTTTTGGTTCGAAAAAACCATTTGATGGTCAGCCATGCCGTCTGGTGGTTGGCGGTAGCTGCGGCAAGCATGGTGTTCGGCGCCTATCCGCGATTGATCGATTGGATCGGCGGCGTGTTGGGAATTCATTATCCGCCGACCTTACTGATTGTTATCGGGATGGGTCTCGTGCTGATCAAAATGTTAACCATGGATTTGAAACGCTCCGAGCAGGAACGTAAAATTCGCGCACTGACCCAGCGGCTGGCAATTCTGGAAAGTGAAATGTACCCCCGGCCTGATCAGGATGCTGCCGGAGATGCAACATCGTTACCTTAGCCGGAGTTTTGTGATAATGGAGAAAACCGATATGGCCCCTC
>JAPLJE010000719.1 GCA_026388755.1 Deltaproteobacteria bacterium
CCCTTTATCTCCTGGATACCAATTTGCCCGAAAATCCTCCTGAAATCCGCGAAATCACCGCAAGATTATACGCCGCGGAAACCCGAATCCGCCTGGCTCAGGAAGTCCTTCTGGGGATCGGTGGACTCAGAGCCCTGGCAGCTCTTGGCCTTTTCCCCAGAGCCTGTCACATGAATGAAGGACATTCGGTATTTTCGGGCCTGGAGCGGCTGGCGCAACTGCGGGAACGGTATCATCTGGATCTCAAGACCGCGATGGAAATCGTCCCCAGAATTACCGTTTTTACCACCCATACACCTGTTTCCGCTGGACACGAAGTTTTCCCTGTAGATATGGTCAAGCCTTACATCGGTTCATTCCAGGACCGGCTGGGCGTCACTGAAAGCGAGATTCTGTCCTGGGGACAACCCGCCGGGGCCGGGCCGAATGAACCCTTTTCAATGTTTCTTCTGGGGCTACGTCTGGCACAGAACTGCAACGGAGTCAGCCAGTTGCATGGCAAGGTGGCCAGACGCATGTGGGCCCATGTCTGGCCGGAAGTCCCCGAAAACGAGATCCCCATCTCGCATGTTACCAACGGCATCCATATTTCCTCGTGGATATCATCCGAAATTGCCATGTTGTTCGAGCGCCATCTGGGACCCGACTGGTACATGGGCTCCAGAAAACCCGAGAATGCCAATCGCATTGCGGAAATCTACGACGATGAACTGTGGCACGCCCATGAAATGAATCGCGGCCATCTGATTCGACTTTGCCGGGAAATGCTGGTCCTGCAGTATAAGCGGCGCAACGCCCCCCAATCGGTGCTGGCACAGGTCGAATCGGTTTTGGAACAGGATGTGCTGACCATCGCCTTTGCCAGACGTTTTGCGACTTACAAACGCGCCAGCCTGTTGTTTCAGGATCCCTGCCGGTTAAAGGCCATTGTCAATTCCAGTACCCATCCGGTACAGTTTATCTTTGCGGGAAAGGCCCATCCCAAAGACGCCGAAGGAAAGGCGCTGATCAAGCGCGTCGTCGAATTTGCAAGAGACCCGGAACTGCGTCACAGAATCGTTTTTATCGAAGATTATGACATGCGCCTTGCCCGGTATCTGGTTCAGGGCGCAGATGTATGGCTCAATACGCCAAGGCGGCCTTTTGAGGCGTGCGGAACATCCGGCATGAAAGCCGCCGCCAACGGGGTATTGAACCTCAGTGTTCTGGACGGGTGGTGGTGTGAGGGATGGAAGGAAGACAGGGGATGGCGGATCGGAAGCGACACCGAATGCACGGACCCATGCTATGGAGATGTTGTCGACAGCCAGGCCCTTTACAATATATTGGAAAACGAAGTCATTCCCTGTTTTTATGATCACCGTGTCGGAGGCATGCCCGTCCGCTGGACACAGATGATAAAGGAATCCATGAAAATGGCCATGCAGGATTACTGCAGCCTTCGCATGGTCGGTGAATATGAACAACGCTTCTACCTGCCCATTGCCCGGCGGTTTCAGGAGTTGACTGAAAACAACGGAGTTCTGGCAAAAAATCTCAGCATTCAGAATGACCGAATCCACCGCCTGTGGGAAGATATCCATATCGATCTGCCGGTTCAGGATCGCAAGGGTCCCTACCGGGTCGGAATCCAGAATGAGCGGATCCATGCTCTGTGGCAGGATATCCGCATCGATCTGCCAGTTCAGGATCGCAAGGGTCCCTACCGGGTCGGAGAGACCTTCCAGGTGTCCGCAGGCGTTCATCTCGGGCAATTGAGACCCGATGAGGTTGACGTGGAACTCTATTCGGGCCACATGCGATCGGTGGATTCGCTGGAGGCCATTCACACCGAACCCATGATCGTACAGGAAAGCCATGAAAACGGTTACTTTCGCTATGCCTGTTCCGTAATCTGCCGTGTATCGGGACGCTACGGATTCACGGTCCGAATTACCCCGCGCGGAGACGAAAAGCTCAAATTCTCTCCGGGACTGATCGCCTGGTCATAATAAATCATTATTTATAATCTACAGGTGAGAACTTTCAAGCAAGCCCTATGATATCACTTTGATATTCTGAAGAATTCAGTAAAATATAAAGCCTTAGTAACTCCATCTCAAAATTAAAACAGGTCACTATCGCCCATTGAATAGTAAAGGTTTTTCCTGAAATAATCGATGGAAAAATCCCGGCTGAAAAATTTGAAACAGGGAGCCATCATATTTGGCTCATCGGTAATTGAAAAGAACCATGCCTCAATCCGGGTTACAGGAGACTCCCTTCGAATGCCCTCAACCACATGATTCAAAAGAAACGCCATATCCTGAACATTATCCGGTTCGCATAGCGCATCTCCCCAGACCAGTGTCTCTCCCCGAAGAGAAAACACTCCCCATCCGGCCATTCTGCCCCAACGGGATACCACAACCAGGCGATGAACCCGATCCGGGCAGCTCAGATAACGCCACCGAAGATATTGACCATCCCGTTTCACCAGCAGTCCATAATGTCTGCTGACCTTCTGAAAGAACCGGTCGAATTCCAGACCCGCCGCATGGACTTGCTGAACCTTCACCCCTTTGAGTCGTTGAAATATTCTTCCAAACAAATCAGTGCTGACCGTGCTCGCTTCCCGAACATGGAACGGTACTTGCGGCAAATATTCATACTGAAGAAATCGTTCTCCAAATTTACGGATCGTCCCGGTATTGAACCCATAAATAAACGGAACACCACCACTGCAGAATTTGTCATAAAAACAATTCGCTATCCGACTCAACACACTGGTCGATCCCCTTCCGGAACTCCGGAAAGCGGGATTCGTCATGGTATCGCCACCCTGAATGGACTGAATATTCGTATGGGTATTCGCCGAATAAAACGGAACCGGGTAACCGGCAAAATGAGCTGCCAATTCCCCGCTTTCAGAAAATGCAGCGATTATATGATATCGGCCATACGGATTATCGCGGTATTTCCAATTCCAGTGATCGATTGTTCGGGGATTGTTGAAGATCTTACGAAACAGCGGCAGAATCCGATGCTCATCATTTTTCCGATACCCACGAATGAACACATCGTCTTTCTGGCAGACAATGATCTCATACCCCAGTTTCCCCTGAGTGTACCAGGCCAGTTGATTTTTCCAGCCATTCAGAAAAAATGCAAGCCGATCTCCAACCGATTCCGTATTCACCGCTTGACAAATTGCATCAAAATGCATTGAAAATTCATGAATAATCCGGTTGCAGGTGTGAATGACCTGATTTTGAATCTCCCGACGGGATAAGATGCGAAACCCCTGTTCGGCGAGCATGACCATCATGTCCTTCTGGTGATGAACAGCCGTCTGCGACTGAATCGATCGATCCCTGCAAACTTCATCTCCGATAATGATTTTCCCTTTTTCACGTAAAAGTTTACGGGCCCGGCGAACAGCGGTATCCAGAGGATGGAGGTATTGAAAAGATTCCTGAAAAAGAATCATGTCATATGTGCTTAAGGCAAAGCCTGTGTTGGAATCATCCAGAAATCCGGCAATCTGAAAATCGACCCCGCTATCAGCATATGCCTGGCGGGCGTACGCAATCAATTCAGATGATGGCGCAATCGCAGTGACCCGATAACCCTTCTTGGCCAACAATGATGCTGAAAGCCCCAACCCGCATCCCACATCCAGAACATCAGCCGGTGGATCGGGGAAAAAAGACAGAAGAAGATCAAACATCCTCTCCTGTGCCTTTTCCAGATCAAAATCCGGCGCAGCATCAGGCCAGAGCCCGAAATGCAGATGATCGCTATTCAGGACCAGCCGATAAAAACAAAAAGGTTCGGGCAGTTTTGCCCACACTCGATGCCGGGTATTCATTTTCTCAGATATCGCATTCACAGGATTTATTAAAAACTCCTTGTCATGTTGTCTGCTGTTTTTCCCAAGATAGTTCAACAACAGGCATCCCCCAGCCCTTCATACCACCCAGGCGGCCGTAATACACTCCCGGCGATAGCAGATTCCACTCATTCTCAGCAAACTCAATAAGCTCACCGGTTCCGAATTTGCCAACCGCAGGAATAAAATTTGGATTGGGACTCCATTCAAAAAGCCACCCGCCTGCCAGACTATTTGGTACTGAAACCCGAAATGGTGAATGATATGTTGGCTTGACCTCCGGTTCAATTGGAATATTCAGCGCTTTTCGGAATCGGATCCCTAACCGGTTCAAATAACGTTTCCATCCCCTGGTATGTTTCTCCCGAAACAATCTTTGGGATGCAATCATAAGGGACCGTTTGTCCGCCAAGTGGCTTTGATCACACTGATCATAGAAATGAACTACTTCAGCGCGTGGCTCAACTACAAGTTTATATCCAGAGTTTCTCCGCCTGCGGTGACAATGGCCTCTTTTTTCAATAGAACATGTCCGCCGGAAAGGTTTGTGACCCGCACCGGAGATTCCGCCTTCCAGATACCAACTGCAAATCGCCGCCATATTGCACTCAGCAAGCGCCAAAGTCGCGAATACGGCCCCCATATCGATACGACCGGCTCAATCCACAACAGCATCGGAGGATAAGAGGGCGGAAGGAAATACCCTTTTCCCCGATCCCAATAAATCTGCGGACCCACCGCGCCGATACGGTTGGAGGACAGCAGCGTCTGCTGAAGGCGGATCAGACAGTCCGGAAGCAGTCGCGCATCCGGGTTCAAGAGCAGAATCAAATCCGCATCATGCCCATCGGACGCCGCATTGCACGCCCTGCCAAATCCCATATTTTCCGCATTAACCATCAACTCGACCGCATCGGGCAGATGCTTCCGCAAATATGCGGCTTCGGACGCATCGGCGCTGTTATCCGCAACCACCACCTGAACAGACCCCAGGGACCGGGAACATAAAACAGAGCGGACGGCTTCCAGGGATAGTGTTGCAGCGTGATAGTTCACCACAATGGCAAGAGTTCTGATTGTCTTCATACCTGCTTGATGTTATAGATGAATCAATGTGTTTTTTTCCAGACGATTATGGGGTTCATGGCAGCTCACCTCTACCATGAAAATGATCTTTTTAGTAGGATATACTTGTATACAGGGAAAATAGCATGGGAAAGCAGGCATCCCGCATGCTTGTTGCGGGCAGTGAATCTGATTTGCAACATACGGATATTTCCATCCTGATACCCTGCCTGAATGAAGCCGAGACCCTTTCCTTCTGCATTGCAGAAGCATGGGCAGCCGTCTCGGATTCCGGCCTGATCGGAGAAATCATTGTTGCGGACAATGGCAGTACAGATGGATCGGTGGAAATTGCGCAAAATGGCGGAGCCAGGGTTGTCCATATTCCAGAGAAAGGATATGGGAATGCGTTGGCCGGAGGAATTCGGGCGGCCCATGGGCAATATATCCTGATGGGCGATGCCGATGGCAGTTATGATTTCACGGAACTTTCTGGATTTATGGAAAAGCTGTATCAGGGGTTTGATCTGGTCATTGGTTGCCGGTTTCCCCGATGCGGCGGCCGGGTCAACCCCGGCGCCATGCCCTGGAAGCACCGCTGGATAGGCAACCCTGTTCTGTCGTTTCTGGGAAAACTCTTTTTCTCATCGCCAGTGGACGATTTTCACTGCGGACTCCGGGCGTTCAGGCGGGAGTCTATCCAAGCCCTGGGACTGAAAACCGGTGGCATGGAATTCGCCTCAGAAATGGTGGTCAAAGCGTCCCTTAGTGGACTTCGCATCACCCAGATTCCCATCGTTCTCAGAAAAGACGGTCGCTCCCATCCCCCCCACCTGCGCAGCTGGCGGGACGGCTGGCGGCACCTGCGATTCATGCTTTTGTATAGCCCTCTCTGGCTCTTTGTTCTGCCTGGCCTGCTGCTTTCGGTATTGGGGGCTTCCGGGTTCACCCTGCTCATCTCCGCTCCACTCCAGATCGGCAGGGTGACTTTTGATCTCTCGTCCTTGCTTGTCTCCGGGGCCTGTCTTCAAGTCGGCTTTCAGTTGTTTGGATTCGGTCTATTTATCAAGGCCTATGCCGTCAACGCCGGCCTCCTGCCTGGAAAAGAATACTGGCTGAAACTGGTCAAGGGCCGACCCGTGGAATGGGGTATCGCTTTAGGCCTGGCGTTCATCCTCAGTGGAACCGGTTATCTGATTCACACCACCCTGCTCAGGAAAGCCGCCGAATTTGGCCCCATGTTTCCATAAACCATCCCCTTCGTATGCTTGCCTCCAGAATTTCATTTTATGTCAGGCTTAAGATTTTTTCATCATTCGTGGAGATCATGAAACCGGATTTGCACGCATTGATTCTGGATATCGGCGTTACCCCGGATCAAAAGCTTCCGGAATCCAATTTCTTTGAATTACTGTATCCTTATAAAGATCGCATTGTCGCCACCAGCATCGAAAACGCTTCTTTTCTCGAAGTAGAATATCCCGGCATAACGTTTATTCAAACAGAAAAAGACCGACTGCCATTCAAAGACCAATCCTTCGACATTGTTTTTTGTTCTGCAGTACTGGAACACGTGGGAGATAGAGACCACCAGAGTTGTTTTATTCGAGAACTGTTAAGGGTTTCCAGGAAATTTTTTATTATTACGCCAAACCGTCAATTCCCTGTTGAATTCCATACTTTTCTGCCTGCCATACACTGGTTGCCACAGCCAATTCACCAGAAGCTTCTTAAAAAACTCCAAATGGATTTCTGGTCTCGTACTCTAAACCTCAATTTACATACACCTCATTCCCTGCTCTCTCTTTTTCCATCCCATACTGATATCCACATTCAGCATGTCCGGCTTCTCGGACTTTCTTCCAATCTGATTGCTTACGGTAATTCTTTATGAATCCAGCGGCAACCTTATTTGATGCATTTTTCATCCCAGGAAAATACCCGTAGTCGGTTCAATCGAGCAAACCACCATTGTAGCGCGCTGTAACGCTCCAGCTGTATCCCAGATGATGATACATGCGTATCTCATTGAATCCGCTGGATTTCAGAAGCAGTTCAAGCTCTTCTTTTCGATAATACTTTGCATATTTCGGATTCAGTTGATCATAGACAACCAGCTTGCGGCTGTAAAAATTCAATTTTGAAAAATACCTGCGCATGTAAGCTGCCATTGGAAGCTGGAAAAAGCAGCAAAGCGCCGCATAAAAACTAGCAGGGAAAACCAGCAAACCGGCCAGCTTGTCCAGCAGTTTATGCGGCATCCGTGAAGTGATGTGTCGCATCGGTCGCACGAAAGACAAATACAGCTGGTTTTTTTCTTCCCCGTATACCCATAAATAAAGTTTCCCTTCTGAATTCAATGCCTGCCCTATCGCCCTTAGCGAAGGCACGGGGTCTTGAATAAACTGAAGGACGCCGATACAAAAAATCAAGTCGAACGCGCCTGATGGAATCTGTTCCGCAGAACCTTGAATACATTGAATACTCGGGTATGAGGCGGTATTTAGTTTCAATATTTCAATGGCGGATGAAGGCTCAAGCGCCAGAATCTCTCCAGCTCCCAATTCACACAGCATTCGACTATAACGCCCGGTTCCCGCCCCAACGTCAGCCACCCGTTTTCCCTGAATATCCGAAGGGGTTAACAAGGGACCGAATAAGGAAAGCAGAGAATCTATAGAACCATAATATCCAGTATTTTCAGTATATTTTTCCCATTGACGACCAAAGTCTTCGACAGTGCTCTCTGTGGATTTTGTCATCATTCTCTCTTTTTGAATCCGAAGTTACAATAACACATTCATTTCATAGTGCTTAATCAGCGTCACCACGGACAGCAAATTCAATACGGCCATCGCCGTTAGCATGATAAACGCGCCGATTCGATTGAATTCAGGTTTGAGTTGGAAGCAGTGTGGTTTAATCAAGACCAATCCGACGAACAGGAGTGCCATAATGGGATGGAAATATCTTCCTTGCAGATTCACTATGGTGCAGCCGACAGGCATCCAGATCATATAAGCACTGACAATAAGGCCTATTGCTGTTAAAGCAGAAATGGAAATACAAATTATACCGAGCCAATTGGAATGGCTGTTTTTTTGCCTATCGGGCTTTTCAGTCATGAATATCGGAAGAAAGATGAGCATTCCCCACAGGATTACACCCCAAACAGGAAGGGGGATATCCAGCCACCCGAGAACACCCACCATTTGATGAGCCAGAGATATCCCTTTGGTGGAAAACGTATTCCACAACACTTTCATCAACTGCAAAGGATCGCTCAATATCCCCGATAATTGTTTAGACGGATCAAGCGTTATTTCGGCAAAAAAACGGATGAATCGTAATGAATTCTGATAGATTTCATATTTTATTACCATAAAATTCCAGATAAACATTCCGAAACAAGATATGCAAATCGCCAAAACAATCCCCGCCCCCTTATCTTTTTGTTGGGCTCGATCAATAAATATTAACGAAAATAAAGGGACAAGTAACACCGGGAAATAGGGCGGCTTGGTCAGTAATAAGAAACAGGCGGAAATGGTTAACCCAATGATAAAAAAGTATTTCTGTGTTTTCCCGATCGCCAATGCCAATATGAATATCGTTGCACAGAACACTATTGGATCGGTGCTGACGACACTGGCCTGTGACAATGCCATTGGCGTTGCAGCTATCCAGAATATCGGCCAGGAGAGCAGCGGACATATGTGAAATGAAACCGCCAGACTTAAACAAAACAGCATTAATGACAGTACCCTGCAAGAATAGACAGAGAGAGGTAATTGATGGTCAGAAATTCCCATCAACATAATTGTTTTAATCACTGTGGCATGAAACAGATAGGGTACTGGAGAATATAATGAAGTATTATACGCAATATTGGGGATGCGGGACGGGCTGTCTTCACTTTTATATTTGTTCAGATAACCCACCAAGATTCGGGTTTCAGGGGATCGATGCGCTTCAAAATTGTGAAGAATAAATAAGATCAGGTCCCTTGGGTGATCTTTTAACAGGAATTGGCCTTCTGCAATCCCGTACGCCCTGGCAAAATGCGCAGGTTCATCCGGCGCCTCAAAGATCGGCGTAACAATCACATACACCATTCCGAAGATAAACAGGATAATGATTCGAGGCGATAACAAATTGGCTATATCAAACCCTTGCTGAATGCTCGGCGAAGAATTACCGAAAACATCAAAGAAACCAACATGACGGTTAGAAACTCGATAAGTACACGAGAAGGAAGCCCCATTCCCGCCATAAACTTGACAACGTACCAACCAACAAAACCATGAAGACAATATATACCCAGTGAATAATCCGACAAAAACCGAATACACTCAGGGGGTGGATGCCGGATATAAAAAGACGTTAAAAAAAGAAAAACCGCTCCGGAAACGACAGAAATGCGGGTATATGACGGAAAGGCATAACCATTAAATTCAAAATTGTTGATATCTCTGAACCAATACCATTCACACACAGCCGATATCACGCACAGGCAGAAGGCACCCCAGACAATGATTTTGTAATGAATTGAATAAAGCCGATCCCGTCTTTGCAGCATATATATATATATTAACCTGGAAATAAATATATAAGGAAGAAAATTCAATGGATTCCAGAAAGCCACCAGAAAAGAGCAGTCATTCTTTTTCGTTACAACATATGGAAATATCCACATCAAGGAGGTTGAAACGACCAGTAATACCCAATGAATGACCGGTGGAGACTTATAAAACGCGTATGAAATGATTGTCAGTAATATCAGCGAAAATAGAAAATAAAAGAGTGAATACCCACCGGTAACAACAAACAAACCCAGTTTTGCGATACTGTCGGGCCAGATCACGCTCAGTTTGTTTTCCAGACGGTACAGGAGCAAAGCCATTCCGACCCAGAAACAGTACAAATAGAGTAATCGTTCCAATCGAGCAAACAGACGAAGTTGGCCCTGCATCCATTTTTCGTTCTGAAGAAATAGCGATATCAGAAAGAAAACAGGGACAGCCAGCAACAACAGATTAAAATTGAGGATGTCTGAAATTTCAATCTGCTCCAAAAGATATCCTTGTGCATCAAACTGCCTCGAAGTTCCAAACAGCCGTATATGCCACGCAACTACCGCAAAGGACATTAAAGCCCTCAGATAGTCGATGCCATACCATCTTTCTTCAGAAGGATTCGGCGATTCGCATACCATTTCATTTCGCATATCCATGTTTGCTGCCATTGCGATTTCTGAATGTTAGATATCGGTTCAATTGATTTTTCGAGACGACCTTACATCATAAACCCTTGTATCGCTATCCTTCATAATCATCTTATATTTTAACATGAACAACAACTCATTGCCTCCAAAATCACTTCTGGCAGATGGGGAAAAAACTGCATATCGGACATGATATTTATCGAAAAGCATTTCTGCATCCGTTTTCCCGGAATACATCAAACGGATTTCCTTTTCCCTTTCCGAATAATCGATCCCGTAAGACCAGAGCCAGCCCCGGTATCCCATCAAAATCTGCCCCCCGGCTAGGCTAGAAACCCAGTTCAAATGGTCAGCATCGGTCAGAACGGTTTCTCCGGGCTGTAAGATTTTCTGAAAGTTCGAGGCCATATCGATTTTTGAAGCATCCCACATCCGCTGCGTTGTCTGGCTGCTTTGCACCAGTCGCATCAGCTCCAATCCACCGGAAAATATCAGCGCCCCCCCCAAAACGATCGCAATCCCCTTGAATGTGCGGCGGTTATCTCTCCATAGATACGACAGCACACCAACAACCGGAATGATCAGCAGCAGATAACTCCAGGTCAGAAGTTTCGAGTTGTCCCAGTTCCAGGGCTGAAACCGGATGATATTGCACAACATAAAGAGAATCCATCCGCCGATCACCATCGGATGCCGGAAATAGCGAATCTGAAAGGTTCCCCATACTGCCAGCGGCAGCATCAATCCCCAATTCATCAGCCAGAATTTTATTAAAGGAAAAATCCCGGCTCTCTGATTGTTTGACATCCATCCCCATTCCCAACCGAACCATCTCGAAGGCATGGATTGCCCATGAAGCGTCGTATAAAGCCACAAGGATACCAGGCCCGCGCCCAGCGCAAACACAAGCATCTGTCTACAGGATTTCATATTGGACAGGGTCAGACACAAGCAAAGAATCACGATCGCCATGTAAGTATGGGTATGAATGATCATCAGGATGCCAGCCGGAATCCCAACAGCAAAAAATTTAAAAGCCGATGGCTTTTCTTGCCCGGTGGAGAGCCAACGCATCAAGACCCACAGCAGTAACAGGCCAACCGGAAGGCCTATCAGAAAACTGCGCTGAGGCAGCAGTTCCGCTGGAAATACATTTCGAAAAAAAATCCCCTTATCTTCCAGAAATGTGTATTCCCGCATGGGAAACAGCAGGGTCTTCAGGGATGCCGTCTGAAGGATATCCTGGATATAATAGATAAACCCGAGGCCCCCGCTCATGAAAAACAGGGTCGCCGCCACACAGGCCTGGCGCCCGGATTTCAAAATGGAGAGGTAAAAAACATAGAGAATCAGCAGCAGCAGAAGACTGATAACGATGGAGGGAAGAATCATTGCGGAAATCCGGTCCACGCCCGATCGCATGAGAAGCCCTGAAATCATGCTGGATGCAAACGGATAATTATAGGTCTGCCCATAAAACAGCGGATGATTCACAAACCACAGGGAAAGGGGGCGGAAAGCAAATACCGCGCTGCCGGCCAGGTGACCAGCCCAATCCCCCCAGATGGCTCGCTCGCCCGCATAGATGCCTTCCGGGGTTGCAAAAAACATCCTCGGCCAGACAAATAATAAAAAACCGCCCCATGCGGCAAAGAACAGAAGGCTGTCACGGGCCGGAAGTTGGATTTTCTTTTCTTTCACGGTCCAAATCCGATCCATCCCAGCATGGTCTGGTAAGGACTGAGTGGAGATAGCCCATATGTTACCGGTGTCAACAGAAAAAATACACCCACACAGCAGCCCACTGCCGCATAATAAGAAATCCGCTGACATCGAAGAGAAGCAATCCTGGTAAACCCCAGCAAATCGATCCAGAGTATTCCGGCAATCAATGAAAAGATCAACGCCGGCAGATAGTGGTACAGAAACAGCGGCCGCTGAACCGGAACCAGAGGGATGATGGAAATCAGATATCCGGCCAGGGGAATCCAGAGCACGGGATTTCGATCCACCAAAAGCGATTGCTTCAGATTTCTGGCCCTTGCAAATATCAGATATCCCATCAGCCAGGTGAAAACCAGACCCGTGCTCCACCAAACCACTGGATTTCCAATAAAATATATTCCGGCATCCCTGTTCAACCAGTAAAAAATCGGCTTTTTCATCATCGGCCATTGCCACCAGAAGCTTGAATAGGGGTGGGATGCCGTGATGCCGGCATTTGCAGAAAACATGACGCGGTGCAATTGAAACGTGTCATTTATGAAATTGGCCGTGGGTCTGAAAAATGCATCTCCCTCTCCCGGAAAAATCATCAGTTGAAAATGAAGCTTCCATCCCAGAAGATAGACAGCCAGGGCTGCGCAGGAAAAAACAGCGGCATGGATAAGCCCCATCCATCGCACTCCGGCGGTTTTTTCTTTTCTCAAGTCATCTCCCATAATCACCAGCGCCAGACCGGCGGCAGCCAGCCCGGTAAATTTTGTACCAACAGACAGTCCGGTCAGCATGCCGGATAACACTATAAACCCGATCTTTGATTTTCCCGTTCGGGTTCTTGCGGCAAGCAGGGCACTGAGAGACGAGAGAATAAAAAGGACCAGCAGGGTATCCAGCCCGATAACCCGAGACTGGACAACCAATGCGTTGTCAAAAGCCAAGAAAAGAGCACCCAGGAAGGCCGCTGCCAGTGAAGCGCCGAGTTGACGCAAAAGAATCAAAACCAGCACCGGAATCCAAGCGCCGGCCAAAGCCGGTATAAACCTCAGGGGTGCGATGGATTCAGAGCAGGGGGTTCCGATTTTCGAAAAATCGATGGATCCGGTATAGCCTCCCAGGTATGCCCCCGCCGTAATCAACAATTTCCCATGCGGCGGATGAATGTCAAACAGTTTTCCAAAGCCGACTTCATCAAAAACCACTTGAGACGGATATGAAATAAAGGGGAGCCGCAGCAGCAGCCCCAACCCCAGAATGATGGCAAACGACAGCAGGACGGCTTTATGCGAAATACAAACCAAATCAGCGGATTTTTGTTGTATCTTAATCTCTGGCATATCAGCAACCCCCTTTTTCAGGATGGAACCGCAGCCACGCGATAGCGAAGTGTTTCAAGACCTTGGATGTCGAATTCAACCGGAAGAGCCTTCAATATTTCTGTCCAGTTCGGTGGCATTGGCAGGGATTCGGCCTCCCAGGTACGTATCTGCCAGCCGGTTTGATGAAACCATTTTTCCCATGTGTTGCGCGTTCCGAAACGCAGATGGGTGACACAGAATATGCCGGACGGCGTTTCATCCCATCGTCCGGCCAGAAGGTCTTCTATCACGGACCAGTGTCCGATATTGGGAAAAGAA
>JAPLJE010000431.1 GCA_026388755.1 Deltaproteobacteria bacterium
ATCAGAATGCCTATCCCTCCGCCGACCAGACACAGAACAACGGATTCCACCAGAAACTGTCTGAGAATGTCACGGGCCCTTGCGCCAACAGCCATTCGCAGCCCGATCTCGCGGGTCCGCTCTGTAACCGATACCAGCATGATGTTCATGATTCCCACACCGCCGACCAGCAGCGAGATCAAGGCTACGCACAGCAACAGATTGGTCATCAGAAGCGTGGTGGAAGAAAGGGTTTTGGTCATCTCGGTCATATCGCGGATATTGAAATCATCCGGCTCATCATTGCGGATGCGGTGGCGTTCGCGCAGTGTTTCGGAAATTTGCTGGATAGCCGATGGAATTTCCGCTGAGGAAACCGCGGCGGTCATGATCTGATCGATGTTAGTAAAGCGCACCGGCATGGGGTTGTCCGCAGCCTGAATAGCTGATCCAACCGGATAGAGGCTCTGCTGGCCACCCGGGTAGAGCGCGCTAAGTGAGTTGACCGTGGCAGAAGTATCGGCGGCGCTGCTACTCTGATTGGTATTGGCCAGCGACGACCCTGTAACCCGATACTTGATGGTGGTCCACGGCGCCAGAAGAATATCGTCCTGATCCATGCCCATCATGCTGGCCCCTTTGGCAGAAAGTACGCCGATGACCCGGAACGAGACATTCTTGATGCGGATCTCCTTGCCGATGGGGTGGGGGGACTCCTCCTGAAACAACTGCTGAACCAAAGACTGACCCAGTATGCAAACTTTGTTGGCATTGAGGACATCACGGTCCGTGAAGGCTTCGCCCTCTGCAAGCTCGGTCCATTCTCGCACTGCAAGAAAAGAAGGCGTTGTTCCATAAATAGAATTGGGCACCCAGTTCCGGCTGCCATAAACCACCTGGGTCCGCGCACGGACCACCGGCGCTGCGCTGGAAACGGAAGGACATTCCCGGAGTATGGCCTCATAGTCCTGGGGAGTCAGGGTCATGGCGCTGCCGGAACCAAAGCTGACCCCGCCGCTGGCCGCAGTACCCGGAAGTATCAGAACAGTATTGGCGCCCATACTGGCGATAGATTTTTGAATAGCCGAGGACGAGCCGTTGCCGATCTCCATCATGGCAATCACAGCAGCCACGCCGATGACAATCCCCAGCGTTGTCAGCATTGCCCGCATGGGATTGCGCTGAAGCGCCAGAAATGCAGTTCGCACGGTCCGATGAATTTTCATCTGTCACCGCCTCCGGATTCGGACGTACCATCCATGATCACACCATCGGTGATGCGGATAATCCGGTTGGCATGTTTGGCCACAGCCGGATCATGGGTAACGATGATGATCGTGATCCCATCTTCCTGATTCAATTTCCGGAACATCTGAAGCACCTCGTCGCTGGTACGTGAGTCCAGGTTTCCGGTGGGTTCATCCGCAAACAGAACCGGAGGCCGATTGATCAGGGCGCGTGCAATCGCCACCCGTTGTTGCTGTCCACCGGAAAGCTGCGAAGGCTCGTGATCCATTCTGTCCTGCAGTCCAACGCGGTTGAGCATTTCCGCGGCCCGTTTCCGGGCTTCCTTATCAGAGATATAACTGGCGGCATAGGACAGCGGCATGGACACATTTTCCAGCGCCGTGGCACGGGGAAGCAGATTAAAGCTCTGAAATACAAAACCCATGGTGCTGTTGCGCAACAGGGCACGATCATCCGCGGAAAACCGGCCGACCTCTTTTTGGCTCAACCAGTATTCGCCGGATGAGGGCCGATCCAGGCATCCCAGGATATTCATCAGGGTGCTTTTGCCGGAGCCGGATGACCCCATCAGCGCCACAAGCTCCCCTTTGGCAATTTGCAGCGAAACGCCTTTCAGTACCGGAACGTCCATATCGCCGATATGATAGGTCTTATAGATATCCTTCAGTTCGAACAGATCCATAAATTGCTAGCGCCCGCCTCCACGACCTCTTCCCGACTGCGGAATAAAGGGGTTGGCGGTTCCGGCAGGACCGCTTGCCTGGACCTGTTGTCCCAGAACCACTTCCATGCCTTCTTGCAGCCTGTCACCCTGAACTTCAGTCATCACGCCATCGCTAAGTCCGGCTTTCACGCGGACCGGCTCCAGAAAATTCCCCCGGCGAACCCAGAGAATGCCACGTTTCTGACCGTCTGGAAGCACTTTCTCCTGTTTTGAATCCGGCCCCTGGCCCTCTTGGCTTCCGCCTTTTCCGCCTGCTGCTCTCGAAGCCGCCTTGCGAAATTCCGGAGCAACCTGCTCGACCGGCGGTGTCCATCGTAACGCGGCATTCGGCGCCAGCAGAACACTGTCGAGGTGATCCAGCTCAAACTGAACATTGGCGGTCAGATAAGGCAGCAGGCGGCCATTTGAATTATCCGTAATGACTTCAACAGTGTATGTGACAACATTCTGACTCATGGAAGCGTTCAGCCTGACTTTTCCGACTTCTCCACGAAAAGTTTCACCCGGAAATGCATCCACCGTGAAGCTGACCGGCATACCGGGCTGGATCTTGCCGATGTCCGCCTCGTTGACAGCCACCCAGACCTGCATACGTTTGAGGTCTTTGGCAATCAGGAAAAGGCTTGGAGCGCTGAGACTGGCCACAACCGTCTGCCCGATATTGACCCGGCGGTCGATGATGACGCCTTTGACCGGCGATTTGATCGTACAGTAACTGAGGTTCCGCTGTGATCGCCTGAGCGCTGCTTCAGACTGAACCACGGATGCCTTGGTCTGCATAATCGCAGCCTTGCCCACTGCAAGGTTCGCCATGGCTGTCTCATAAGCCGCCTGGTATGCATCATAGATGGTAACGGCCAAGGCCTCGGATGGGCCGAGCTTTTGTGCCCGTTCCCAATCGCGCTGAGCCTGATAAAGCTTGGCCTTCATCTGTTCGAGATTGGCTTCGGCACTTTGAAGCGAAGCCTTGTTCACCTGCACAAGCGCCGCTGCCTGCGCGGCATCTGCCGCATATAGGGAGTCATCGATCTGAGCCAGAATCGTTCCCGCTTCGACGACAGATCCATAATCGATGGTTTTTCCGTTCTTACCCCGACCGAATTCCAATATTTGTCCGGCAATCTGGGCGCCGATATCTATCACTTCCTCAGGCTCAACCGTGCCAGTAGCACTGATGGAAACCATAAGCTCTCCGCGGGTGATTGCCACTGTGCGATAGGAGATGGGCTGTCCACTGCTTTTTCGGAGATATATGGCAATGGCTGCGGCGACTAGTCCGAATATAATGACCGTAATCA
>JAPLJE010000580.1 GCA_026388755.1 Deltaproteobacteria bacterium
GTATTTCGCCCAGTTGGTGACGGAGCGATCCGGAGGAAAACTGAAGGTCGAGGTATATCCGGGCAGCCAACTGGGCGAAGAAAAGGCTGCTATCGAACAGGTGCAGTTGGGCGCTATCGCATTTACACGTGTCAGTTCAGGACCCATGGCCGAGTTCAACAAGGCCCTTGGCGCCTTCTCCCTGCCTTACATCTTCGACAGCGGTGATCATATGTGGTCCTACCTCAACAGTCCCGATGGCCAGAAGCTGCTGGAGGGTCTCAGCGCTTCCCGTTTCGTCGGTCTTTGTTATTATGATCCCGGCGCCCGCAGTTTCTACTCCTACAAACCGATCGAGAAGCTGGAAGACCTGAAGGGCCTGAAGATCCGCGTCATTCAGAACACCATCAACATGGAGCTGATGAAGGCTCTCGGCGCGAGCGCTACCCCGATGCCCTACGGCCAGGTGTTCAGCTCCCTTCAGACCCATGTCATCGATGCGGCGGAGAACAACTTCCCCAGCTATCTCACCGCCAGTCACTATCAGGTTGCCAAGAATTACCTCGTTGATGCTCACCAGCGTGTCCCCGAGGTTCTTGTAATGAGCAAGGCGGTCTTTGACGGACTGTCCAAGGCGGACCAGGACCTGATCAGACAGGCCGCCAAGGATTCCGTTGCCAAGCAGCGCGAGCTGTGGAGTGCTTTTGAGAAAGAAGCCGAGGCGAAGGTCAAGGCTGAGGGATGCATCGTGACCTACGTGAAGGACCTGACTCCCTTCCAGAAGGCTGTAAAGCCGGTCTTCGACGCCCATCCGGAATACCGAGGTGTTGAAGGACATCGCCAAAGCGCGAACTGCCAAGTAAGATAGGCGCTTCACGGGGGCGTTTGTGTCTTGCGCCCCCGACACATCACGCAATGACAAAATCAGGAGCTGTCATGAAATTGGTGGAACAAAGCTGCGTGGCCAGGTTCTTCGTACGCATCGACAAAATGATCGAGGCGTTCGCCATTGTGTTGATCATAGCGATGGTTCTCATTGTGTTTACCCAGGTCATGACCCGCAAGTTGTTCAATTTTGTGTTTTTCTGGTCCGAGGAGGTCACCTTGCTGTGCCTGACATGGTTTTCCTTCATTGGGATCGCCATCGGTTTCCGCGAGAAACTGCATATTGGCATGGACGTCGTGGAAAATCTCGTGCCCAAGTCCGCGGCGCGCAATTCTCGTTGCTCATGTCCGAATCAACCCTGCCCGCCACGAAGCTTCCGAACAGCATCCAATATGTCGTCGTCCCCTTCACCGGGGTCCTCTGCTGCATCTATGCGACGCTGCAATTTCTGGGGAAAAATACGCAACGCTACACAGAAATCGATGATGAGATAAACGAACATGACGCCTGACAACAACACCGCAATTCTCATTCTATGTGTTTCCTTCACGGGCCTGCTCATCCTTCGGTTCCCGGTTGCCCTTACCCTGGCCCTGTCGTCCCTGGTAACGCTTATTTATCTCAAAATTCCGGTTATTGTCGTTGCCCAGCAGATGATCCAGGGGGTGAACTCTTTCTCCCTCCTGGCCATTCCTTTCTTTATCCTGACCGGACAGATCCTCAGCGCGGGAGGGTTGGCAAGGCGCATCATAGACTTCACCAACGTGTTTGTCGGGCGGTTGGTGGGCGGCTTGCCAGTGGTGAACAGTATTGCCTGCATGTTCTTCGGCGGCCTATCGGGCTCGGCGGTCGCCGACGCCTCGGCCATCGGTTCCGTCATGATTCCGGCCATGAGCAAGAAGGGCTACTCGACGGATTACGCGGTCGGCGTCACCATATCGTCCTCCATCCAGGGCGTCCTTCTTCCGCCGAGCCACAACATGATCCTGTACGTTGTTGCCGCGTCCGGCATCGCCGGCGGCCTGTCCATAGCAAAACTCTTCCTGGCCGGAATGATGCCGGGCCTTGTCCTGCTCATCGCCATGATCATTGTCGGTCTCGCCATCTCCATAAAGAACAAGTACCCAAAAGGGGATCCGGTAGAAGCAAGGAAGATACCGATGATCCTGCTCCACGGCCTGATCTCTCTGACCCCTGTTGTCATCATTCTGGGCAGCATCATCTTCGGGTGGGCCACTGCGACCGAGGCCGGTGCCCTTGCGGCCGTGTACGCATTCCTACTGTGCTTTTTCTTCTATCGTGAGCTGACCCTTGACAGGATGTGGCCGGTGCTGGTCCGTACCTTCAGGACCATCCTGATGGTATTCTTCCTAATCGGGACCTCCGCCGCCTTTGGGTGGATCATGAATTATCTCCATCTGCCCGACATCATTACCGAGTGGTTCCTCTCCGTATCGGACCAGAAATGGGTGATTCTCCTGATGATCAATATCCTCCTTCTGATCCTTGGCGGTCCCATGGATATGGCCCCCATGATCCTCATCCTGACGCCGGTGCTTTTGCCGGTGGTGATGAAGCTGGGTATGGACCCGGTGCAGTTTGGCATCATTATCATCTTCAACGCCGGCATGGGTCTCTTGACGCCCCCGGTAGGCACCGTGCTCTTCGTGGGGTGCGCCATCGGCAAGATAAGCATGGGAGCCGGGACCAAGGCGATGATGCCCTTCTTCCTGGCGATGATTGTTGCTCTCTTTCTCGTTACCTATATTCCCGCGATCTCCATGTGGCTACCCGGACTCTTCGAAACAACAATGCAATAGCCGCTGCCCATGTCAGATTCCATAGTGTTTCCGAAGATCGGGACGCGACAACATATTTGCGGAAGAAGGCTGAAATGAAGCATGAGAAAACTGTCGGATTTGGCATTGTGGGGACCGGTGTCGTCGCCGATTTTCACCGCAGGGCAATCGCGGCCAATGCGGACAAGGGCGCAAGGCTGGTCGCCGTGAGTACCCGCGACCCGGATAGGCGCCAGGCCGCCGGAAAGACATTCGGCGTGGATTGCATTTCCTACGAGGATCTGTGCCGCCATCCGCAAATCGATGTTATCTGCATCTGCACGCCGAGCGGATACCATGCTGATCAGGCCGTTGCCGCGGCCGGGGCCGGGAAGCACGCCCTCGTGGAAAAGCCCATGGCCCTCACGCTCGATGATGCCGACAGCATGATCGAGGCGTTTTCCAGGGCGGGCCGTCTTCTGGGAGTTGCGCTGCAACGCAGGGCGGAGTCTGGGAATATTGACATCGGGACTCGTCACCATTCCCTACCATCGTTCCCAGAGCTACTTCGATTCGCAGGCATGGCGGGGAACGTGGGCATGGGATGGGGGCGGCGTTTTGATGAACCAGGGGATTCATCTGGTGGACCTGCTCGTCTGGTACATGGGGGATCCCGTGGAGATCAAAGCCTTTGGCGCCACTTTGCGGAAAAGGATCGAAGTGGAAGACACGGTGGCGGCAGCATTGCGTTTTCCGGGCGGGGCTATGGCCCCGATTACCGCCACCACGGTTGCACCGCCCGGGTTCCCTCACCGCCTGGAGATTTACGGCACCAAAGGCGGAATTCAGGTGGAAGGGGAGGCGGTGACCCGGTGGAGCCTGGTCGATTCGGCGACTGGGGTGGTGGAGCCGACAGAGGTGCAAGTCATGAGCGGGGCTGGTGCAGGCGGCGATCCCAAGGCCATCCCGATTTCGGGGCATGTCGGGTTGATCTCCAACTTCATGGACGCCTTGCGCGGGAACGGGCCGCTTTTTATCGATGCTAAGGAAGGGCGGCGCAGTCTTGCCGCGGTTTTAGGAGTCTACATCGCAGCGGAGCTCATCCGTTAGAGATCGGAATTCATGATGGACATACTGCTTCAAAACCTGGGAAAAATGGATCTTGCCGCCCCCCTTTCGCTGGCCGAAGGCGAGCAACTTGCGGCGGAAATAACTCCCCTGGCGCAACTACACGTCTACCCGCGTTCCATCGTGGCAATAGCGAATTTGCTCGACGACTTCCATGCCAGGGAAGTGCTGCATGTTACCTACGGTTCGGTGATCAATCGGCCGGATTTTCAGTCCGCTTTCTTCAATACCCTCACCCGGCATGAGGAAGACTATGGGCAGGCTATCGAGGAGCATTTCGACAGGCACCTCCAGGCATTGAACCGAGGGTAGTTCATTTACGCGATCTCGTCTCCGCGGGATTGTTCAACATCATCGTCAGGAGGTTTTTCAATGGGGACAGTTAAATGCTCCGAGGTGTCTTCACAGGCCATTGCCAAGGGACGCAGGCGGTATTTGGCGAGTACTGAAAATCTCATGATGGTCGTCATTGATTTCGATGACGGACCCGCTTCAGCGCCTGATCCCCCCCATTCCCACCCCCACGAACAGATTTCCTATGTGGTTTCGGGAGAGGTCATTTTTTTCCTGGACC
>JAPLJE010000475.1 GCA_026388755.1 Deltaproteobacteria bacterium
AGTCATCACCGGCAAGCGCAATAATGCAGTGCTCATATCGGCTGAAGATTGGGCATCGATTCAAGAAACCATGTACTTACTGTCCGTTCCGGGTATGCGCGAATCCATCATGGAAGGCTTGCAGGTTCCCGTTGGTAGGTCGGATGGGTTCAGAAGGGTGACCGATCCCTTTGATAGGAAAAACAAGTGATGGAAGTTTCGGTAAAGTATTTTTATGCCGTCGTGGGCTGGATCCTCTGGTGCACCTTCCACAGCGCCCTGATCTCCATCACCGTGACGGAATATGTGAAAAGGAAGTTGGGGAACGGCTTCCGATTCTACCGCCTTTTTTACAATGTGGTGTCTGTCACGACGCTAATTCCCCTTATCTACTATTCCCGCATGATTCGTGAAGCACCTGTCTTCTATTGGGAAGGTCCCTTGGCGATTATTCAGGTTTTCCTGTTGACAGCCTCCATCTATCTGTTCGTTGCCGGGGGCAGGCATTACAGCTGGGCGCAGTTTTGCGGGATTGCTCAAATCAGGGCTGGACGAGCGGACGGTTCCCTTTGCAAATGCGATTCATTCGTTATGTCAGGCATCCACCGGATCATCCGGCATCCCTGGTACCTGGGAGGCATGATGATAGTATGGGTGGAGAATCTGAGCATCTCGACGATCCTGATCAACATAATCATCAGCGTTTATTTTGTTGTTGGATCCTTTCTGGAAGAGCGGAAGCTGGTGCGCGAGTTCGGCGACAAATACCGGGAATACCAGCAGACCGTCTCCATGCTTTTCCCCTGGCGATGGCTTAAAGCGAAGATCTAAATGGTACTGACCTGATTCTGGAATAAGACAGAGAACGAGAGCCGTGTTTCAAAAACAAGTCTTCAATCCCACATTTATCTGTTTTTTTAAGGGTATTTTTTTGACATTACGGTAATACCGTAATACAAGATCTGCATATTTGAACGTCAAAAAGTTGGGAGCACTGTCCAGTAAAGATCGACATGCTATAACCATGGCTTTGTATGGCCTGATGAATTTAAAATCCGATGACTCATGAAAGGAGGCGCATAATGGAACTGAATGGCAAACAGGTGATGATTCTGGTAGAGCAGGTATTCAATGACCATGAATTCTGGTACCCGTATTATCGGCTGAAGGAGGCCGGAGCAACGGTTCGGGTTGTCGGATCCGGATCCAGTAAAAGCTATGCCGGAAAATACGGAACCATCGCTACCGTGGATATGAACGCGTCCGAAGCGGCCTCATCCCTGTGCGACGGCATCATCATTCCGGGTGGTTACGCGCCGGACCACATGCGCCGGTATCCCGAAATGGTAAAGCTGGTCCGGGATTACGACCAGGCCGGAAAAGTGGTTGCCGCCATCTGCCACGCAGGATGGATGCTGGCCTCGGCCGGAATCCTGAAAGGCAGAACCGTGACCTCGTTTGTAGCGATTCGCGATGATCTGGTCAATGCCGGGGCAAAATGGGTGGATGAAGCCGTCGTTGTTGACAACAACCTGATCACCAGCCGGAAACCAGATGACCTGCCCGTATTCATGAGAACGGTTGTCCAGGCGCTTAACAACGGCTGATGGTATCAACTGAGAAGGAAGTAAATGGGAGAATTGGAAAGCCTTCTGGAAATCATTCAGGATGTGTCTGCCGGAAAATATTCCAACGACATCATGACCCTGACCGGCCCGGACACACCGGAGCCGGTTCGAGCGATTGCAGAAGCCATGGGACTGATGATGGTCAAGGTGGAGGCCAGGGAATATCATCTGGAGATGCTCATTTCAGAACTGAAATCTCTGAACGAAAAAATCCGTAAAAATACGATCAACACCGTATCCACAATGGCCAACGCCCTGGCTGCCAGAGATCCCTATACAAAAGGTCACACGGAACGGGTGGCCCATCTGGCAGAACAGATTGCCAGGGGAATGGGACTTGAAGACAGCGATATCGAATATATCCGTCTGGGCGGTTTGCTGCATGATATCGGAAAAATCGGTTTCCCGGATTATTTATTTATGCCACATGAAGCAAAGAACCCGCCGGAAATAGTGAACCAGATCGTGAAACATCCGATTGTCGGCGCGGAGATTTTACAGGAGCTGGACTTTTTAGGGCCGGCACTGGAATATGTCCGATCCCATCACGAACGTCCGGACGGAAAAGGCTACCCTCACCGGTTGAAAGATGCCGACATCCCTCTGGGCGCCAAAATCATCGCAGTGGCTGATTCATTCGATGCCATGACCACGGAACGGCCCTATCAAAAGGCCATGTCACACGATGTTGCCCTTGAAATATTTCAACGCCATGCCGGCACAAAATGGGATCCCGGATGCATTGAGGCTCTGGGGAGATATCTGGACAATCCGGACAAGGCTGATTGTTCAGCCCGTTTATCTATTGCCCAAGCCTGATAAAAGAAGAAACAGCACCATAAGCCGTAGCAATGGCAATTCCTGATCCGCATTTCTGGCGTATCCAGTCCTGATGCGCCAGGATGGAGCCCGCGGCAAAGAGGTTTGAAAACGCGGGAACTCCCGATATGCTCAGCGGACGGAAATCCTTGTCGATTTCAAGCCCTGCCTGGTGGATGGGATGGCCTTTGGGATCCAGAAAATCCATAAGATACCAATTGGACCGGCTGACTGGTTGAAATACCGGCAGGTCAAAAAGGGATTCACGGATTCGTTTTCGATCCGCGGACAATCCATTTCCAAAAAAACGCCCGGTAGCCAGCAATATGCCTTTGCACCGTATTTTTTGCTCCTGCGCATTTCCGCCCGCGATATCCAGCAGAAAACCATTGCCCGGCTCGGGGAGTACGGCAGTGACCCGCTGCTGCAGAAACTGCCGGACCCCCTTTTCAGACAGCGCTTTTTCAAACATCTCTTTAAGCCTCAGACCCGGAACGGAAGGGGGCAATGTGGGAATCTCAAAAATCTTGACGCCGGTCAGGGCTTCCAGATCCGCCTGAACCTCCAGACTGCGGTGTATGCCCAGGATCGCCGGAATACCCACGATTTTTGCATTCTGAACATGGGGCAGAATGCCTGATATCCACAATCAACCCGGGCGGCTTTTCCCTTAAGGCCAATACCGCATTTTTCATGGTCTGGGGAACACAGCCGGTGAGTTTGAGTGTTCCCTGAGGCGTCATCATCTCAAGGTTATGCGTTTTTTCCCAGTAATAGGGGACCCCAAACGCCTTCACAAACAAAAGATACTCCTCCAGCGCGGATTGGATCTCGTTTTCAGTCAGCCGGCCATACGGATGATCGGGACAATCCTGAATCAGCGCGGCTATTCCCGCCCAGGGATCCGACCAGGACTTTTTATCTGAAATGGGATGGATGCCCAAAATGTCCAGAAAGCCGCTGGCGAATATGATTTCGCCAGTAACACCAACCTGAACGGTATTTAGTCCGCGATTCGCCGCAAACATCGATGCAGCCATGCCGGTCATTCCGGCGCCGATAACCGCCAGATCACAAGAAATAATTGGGGTCATCCGGGTTCAGTTCCTTTGTTTAAGTTCCAGATTCAGCAGCCCGCACTGCAGGGCTTCTTGAAGTTCGGACTGCATGAGCTGTCCTCCCCAGAGAACCGGACGTAGCCCTTTCCATCGTTCCCGTAAAAAGCTGCTGATGCAGGTCAACTCACGATCGGAATACGCGGCATCCCGGTCATGAAGATAGGCGGAAACCCGCAAACTGCAAAAAGCCCCCTGGCAGGGGCCTTTCCCGATCCGGCTTCTGAGGGAAATGGATCTGAGGTCCGGTTTCATCTGTTGATCCTGAATTGCGGAGATCACGCCTTCCACCACGCTCTTGGGAACCATTTCACACTCACACAGGAGCATATCCCCGGCATCATGGGCCTTGAGCCAGAGTTTTGGCGAGAGCCCGGGCTCGCTCCAGCGGCATTCCGGGCTTGCGGGAAGGGGCTGGGTCCGGGTCAGGCAGGGAGATGAAACGCCCAGACGATGGCAGACCAGATCCGCGCCTTTTTCCGCCATCAGCCGGTAAGTCGTCAGCTTTCCGCCGGAAATCGTGACAAAATTGGTGAGACCGTCATTTTCGTGGTCCAGAACTGCAAAGCCCCGGCTTTGAGAACGGCCGCCATCTTCGGCGTGGCTTCCCAACAGAGGTCTGACGCCAGAATACGCCCGGATATAGCGGGCCGATTCCAGCATTGGAATCATTTGCGAAGCCTGGTCAACAATTCTGTCGATTTCGGGAATGGAAGGATGGGCGAGATCCGGCGCATCGATCTGAACAGATGTCGTCCCCAGTAGGGATACGGTTCCCCCGGGCACCAGAATATCTCCGTCCCCTGGAGGCCGAAGCCGGTTGATGACCCGCTGGGTGATCCGGTCCGCAGTGACCAGAAGCGAGCCTTTGGAGTAAACCATGGGGATGGAAACACCGGCAAGGGAGGCAATCTCGGCTGCCCAGGCCCCGGTAGCATTGATAACCTGTTCGGCTTCAATAAATACTTCCTCGCCGCCTTCCGTGTGGAGCAGCCGCACCCGGCAAATCCGGCCCTTCTCGATCTCAAACCCCATCACCTGGTGACGGCAGAGCTGGGTTGTCCCCAGTTTGCGGGCATGAGAGGCATTTTCCAGGGAAAGTTTGAACGGATCAATCGAAGCATCCAGAGTCAGATATGCGGCAATCACTCGATCTGAAAGCTCAGGTTCTAGCTCTTTGGCCGCTTTGGGGTCAATTACCTCAACGGGAATACCACATCGTGCGCATAATTTCGGAAACTCCGCGATATAGGCTGCGTCATCCCCTTCGATGGCCACAAACATGCCGCCGGTATCCTCAACACAGTGCGAGGCCAGCTTTTTGAGAAGCAGGTTTTCCTCACGACATTCCACCGAAGTCATGGCGTCATTCAGCACATAACGGGCACCGCTGTGCAAAAGCCCGTGATTGCTTCCCGACGCACCGGCATTGATATCTCCACGTTCAACCAGAATACAGGCGACACCCCGGGCAATTCCCGTGCCGGTTGCGCCTCCCCCGATAATCAGTGCCTGGGTTTTATGGATTTGCATGAAAAATAGATCTCCTTTACCATAAAAATACCCCGGAAGTGAAGGTGTCCCACCTGCCATTTGCGGTCAGGCCAAAAGATCTTCTGGCCGCGCTCCCTGAAATGTTCGTGGGGTGTATCGATCGCTGGTTCATCACCGTTTATCAATAAATGGCCAGGGTCGATTCCGCATCAAAAATATGCATTTGGTTGAGGTTCAGGGCAACCCGGACCCGGTCGTCCAGGCGGATCATTTTCTTTCCGTCACACCGGGCGATTAACGATGTCCCATCAAAACGGATGTGAACGTGGGACTCGTTTCCCAGCGGTTCTACCACATCCACGATGCCGTTGACCTTCCAGGTTTCCGGAAACGGCCCTTCGGTATCTTCAACCATCAGATCTTCCGTACGAAGCCCCACAATAACCGGTTGTCCTTCCTCAAACGCCTTTCCCAAAAGCAGCGGCTTATCCGGAACCGGGACCTGAAATTTTCCGTTAAAATCCAGATTCCACCCCGCACCGTTTTTAACCATTCGGGCAGGCACCAGATTCATGGGAGGACTTCCAATAAAGCCTGCCACAAACGTGTTTACCGGATTCTGAAACAGATCGATGGGCTTGCCCACTTGCTCGATGTAACCGTCCCGAAGCACGACGATACGATCCGCAAGAGTCATGGCCTCCACCTGGTCATGGGTGACATAAATGACGGTGGACTGCACCTTGTGATGAAGACGTTTAATTTCAGCGCGCATCTGTGTTCGCAGCTTTGCATCCAGATTCGAAAGCGGCTCATCGAATAAAAACACCGCCGGCTTTCGCACGATGGCCCTTCCCATTGCCACCCGCTGGCGCTGACCACCGGAAAGTTCAAATGGCTTTCTCTGCAACAACTGTTCCAGACCCAGAATTTCGGCGGCTTCCTGGACCCGGGATTTGATCTCATCGGCCGGTGTTTTTTTAAGCTTTAATCCAAAAGACATGTTCTCCATCACATTCATGTGCGGATACAGGGCGTAATTCTGAAAAACCATCGCAATATCCCTGTCCTTTGGCGCAATGTCATTCACCACACGATCGCCGATACGTATCACACCCCCGGTGATTTTCTCAAGGCCGGCAACCATCCGCAAAATGGTGGATTTCCCACACCCCGAAGGGCCCACCAGAACAATGAATTCCCGGCTCTCGATGCAAAGGGATACGCCATGAACGACTTCCACCTTTCCGAACTGTTTCACCACCTGTTCCAGGATAACGTTTGCCATGATACGGAGTCCTATTCGTTAGATATAAATGATAGCAATGGATTGTTAAAACCATGTTTTCAGGGTTCAAGTCAAGCATTCTTTATGAACTGCCGAGGATGCGTCTTCCCGCTGCATGGACCAAGCGCCAAGATTTAATCTTGACTCAAATAGATATTGTCGTTATAGGCCTTAGTAATAAACAATCAACGTTTCTGGCACATCCATGAAATTATCCACAGCCGATTGATCTATATAAATCAACTAATTAAAGGAGGGCCGAAATGAAATTAAGACAGTTTACAGTTGTTCTGACAATGGTAATTCTGACGTTTTTTCTGGCATCGGATTTGATGGCCAACCCGATTGAGATTCAATTCTGGCATGCCCAAAGGGGTCCCCGGGCAGACACGCTGAACAAGATGGTGGATGCTTACAACAAATCTCAGACCAAGTATCAGGTCATTGCCTCCGAAAAGGGATCTTATGACGAAACCATGAATGCCGGTATCGCCGCATTCCGATCCAACAAACAGCCACACATTCTTCAGGTCTATGAAGTCGGCACCCAAACCATGATGCTTTCAAAAGCCATATACCCGGTGTACGATCTCATGAAGGACACGGGCCACAAAATCGACTGGAAATCCTATCTTCAGCCGGTTCTCTCCTATTACGTCTCATCCAATGGTGAACTGCAGTCCATGCCGTTTAATTCCTCGACACCGATCATGTATTATAACAAGGATCTTTTCAAGAAGGCCGGGCTCACCGGTCCTCCCAGAACCTGGGACGAGATGGGCGAAGCCACCGCAAAGCTCGTGGCATCCGGGACCGAATACTGCATGACAGTTGCCTGGCAGACCTGGGTCATGATTGAAAACTACAGTGCCATTCACGACATCCCGCTTTCCACAAAAGCCAACGGGTTTGACGGACTGGACACCGAGTTGACCATCAACAACCCCATGGTGGTGAAACACATGGAACGACTGAAGACATGGTTGGATGACAAACGATTTACCTATGAGGAGCGGGAGTATAAAGGCCCGGAAGCCGCATTCATCTCCGGAAAATGCGCCATTTTGATGGACAGCATCAGCGCTATCGGGGCCTTGAAGAAAAACATCAAATTCGACTGGGACGCCGCCCCGCTTCCGGTTGAAGCCTCCATGAAAGAGCCCCAGAACAGCATCATCGGCGGCGCATCCCTGTGGGTTTTAAAAGGCCACCCCAAGGCGGAATATCAGGGGGTTGCCGATTTTCTGGCTTTTATTTCAAACGAGGATATGCAGATTCTCTGGCACAAGGAAACCGGTTATTTCCCAATCACCCTGCAGGCTTATCACAAACTGAAGGCTGACGGCTACTATCAGCAGGAACCACTTCAGGAAGTAGGACTTCTTCAGATGACCCGCAAGGATCCGACGGTGAATTCACGGGGAATCCGGCTGGGAAGCCTTTCTCAGATCCGCGATGTCATGAACGAAGAGCTGGAAATGCTCTGGCAGGGCAAAAAAACCGCCAAACAGGCACTGGATGAAGCAGTCAGCAGAAGCAATGAGATCCTGCGCCAGTTTGAAAAACGCAGTAAATAGCTCCGGGTTTAAGTCTGAAGGCTGAAGGATATTTCAGCCTTCAGTCCGCCTATTTTCAGCCTGAACACTAACGCCAATAAAGGCAACCAAGCTAATCCATGCTGAAGCGCTCTTTCTTTTCCAGCAAATACCTGCCCTACCTGCTGATTCTGCCTCAGACGCTTGTAATTTTGACTTTTTTCTACTGGCCAGCAGCT
>JAPLJE010000536.1 GCA_026388755.1 Deltaproteobacteria bacterium
TGGGCATTGACAAAGTATTTATCTGGTCCGGAAATTCAGATCTCTTGCTCGCGCTGGTTAAAAATGCCGAAGACCGGCTGAATATTGACCGGGATACCCAGCGGGCCATGGTTCGGGTGCTGATTCTGGTAGAGGACTCACCCCGGTATTATTCATCTTTTCTGCCGCTGATTTATAAGGAAATCGTAAAACAGACCCAGGCGGTATTGGGGGTCGGACTTAACGAGGAACACCGGCTTCTGCGCATGCGATCCAGGCCAAAAATCATGCTGGCCGAAACGTATGAGGAAGCCATGCATCTGTGCCGGAAATATCGCCCCTATTTGATCGGCATCATATCCGACACCCGAATTCCCCGAAACGGCAAACTGGATGAGCAGGCAGGCGCGGACATCCTGACCTTCATGAAACAGGAAATTCCGGATCTCCCGATTCTGCTGCTCAGTTCGGATTCCCGTAACCGGATGAAGGCGGAAAAACCCAATCTGTTGGTCGAACTTCAGGATTTTTTTCTGAATCACCTGGGCTTCGGCGATTTTGTCTTTCGGATGCCGGACAGGACGGAAATCGACAGGGCCTCGAGCCTGAGAACACTTGAACTCAAGATATCCCAGATTCCAGACGAATCGCTGCTCTACCACGCTACCCGGAATCATTTTTCCAACTGGCTGATGGCCCGCTCCGAATTTGCCCTGGCATCCACATTCCGGGAGGTTCAGGTCGGCGAATTCCAGAATACGGCAGACCTGCGTCAGTATATTGTTTCCGCTCTGCACACGGTCAGAAAGCTTCAGCAAAAAGGGGTGGTGGCCCAGTTCAGAGCCCAGACCTTTGATTCCGACATCATGGATTTCGTCAAAATCGGGGACGGGTCTCTGGGCGGAAAAGCCAGGGGCCTTGCATTCATGTCCGCTCTGTTGCTTCAGCAACCCGCGCTGCTCATCGCTTATCCGCGGGTTTCCATACAAATCCCCAAATCCCTGGTCATCACCACTCAGGGATTTGAATCGTTCATTACATTAAACCGACTGCAGTATTGCGCAAAAAACGATATCTCGGACCGGGATATCTCGGATGTTTTTTTAAAGGCGGAAATGCCGGACTGGCTGGTATCCGATCTGGAGGCATTTCTGGCTCAGGTTCATTATCCCCTGTCCATCCGGTCTTCCAGTCTTTTGGAAGATGCGCAGTTTCAGCCCTATGCGGGGCTGTACCAGACTTATATGATTCCCAATAACCACCCGGATCCGGCCATACGGCTTCGGCAGCTGATCCATGCCATCAAACTGGTATATGCCTCGACCTATTATGAAGATCCTAAATCCTTTACCCGCAATTCGGTCAGTCAGCCCCAGGAAGAATCCATGGCCGTGATCGTTCAACAACTGAGCGGAGAGGTTTACGGCGACTATTTTTATCCCGCATTGTCCGGTGTGGTCCAATCCCATAATTTTTATCCTGTTTCCCACATGAAATCTGAAGACGGCATTGCCCATATTGCCATTGGCATGGGAAAAACCGTGGTGGAAGGCGAAAAATCCGTCAGGTTCTCCCCCAGATATCCCCGGATATTGCCTCAATTCACCACAGTCGAAGACATTCTAAACAATTGCCAACGGCATTTTTATGCACTCAAAATCCGGGGCTATCCGGATGAGCTGCCATTCTTTAAAGAAGGGGTCAACCAATCCAATCTTGAAAAACGGGAAATTGACGAGGCGGAAACCGAGTATCCCATTCGAATGCTTTCAAGCGTCTATATTCCGGACGAACATCGGATTCGGGACAGCGGCCATTTGCCGGGTTCAAAAATTGCCACATTTGCATCCATACTCAAACACGACATATTCCCCCTTCCTCAATTGCTCTCCGATCTGCTGGATCTCGGCAGGAAGGGCATGGGATGCCCGGTGGAAATCGAGTTTGCCGTCAATCTGGGAAACGAAGTTCTGCGCAAATACGAATTCTATTTTCTTCAGATGCGACCCATGGCCACAGAAATCGACCGTCGCGATGTTGTCATTACAGACGAGGATCTTCAGCAGGCCCTGTGCTTTTCCCGGCACGCGCTGGGCAATGGAAAACATGATAGCATATCAGACATCGTTTATGTGAAGCCGCTGGAATTTCAAATCAATGCTACCGAGCAGATGGCTGATGAGATCGGCAGGATCAATGCCATGCTGAGCCGGGAAAAGCGTCCCTATCTGCTGATCGGTCCGGGAAGATGGGGAACGGCGGACAGATGGCTGGGCATTCCGGTCAAATGGCGAAATATTTCGGGCGTGGGTGCCATCATTGAACTGAAGAACAGCCAGATTCATGCCGATCCTTCTCAAGGCTCCCATTTTTTTCAGAATATCACCTCTCTTGGCATTCCCTATATCACGGTAGTGGAAGATTCGGACGATACCGTGAATTGGAAACGGCTGGAAGCATTTCCATCCGTTCAGGAAACCAAACATATCCGGCATGTCCGGCTCGACCATCCGGTGACAATCAAGATTCAGGGGAAGAAATCCATCGGTGTCATTTTCGAACTTAACCCTTAGACGAACAGGAGACTCAGAATGACGGATATTATTCTATACATGAAAAACAGGGATCCATTCGAAAAAGAATTCCATCAGGCGGTTGAAGAGGTATTTGAGACGGTTCAGCCTGTCCTGGAAAGGTATCCGGATTATCGACAGGCAGCGATTCTGGAAAGACTGATTGAACCGGAGCGTGTGATTCAATTCCGCGTGCCATGGGTGGATGATGAAAGCCAGGTTCATGTCAACCGCGGATATCGCATTCAGATGAGCAGTGTGATCGGTCCTTACAAAGGCGGACTGAGGTTTCATCCTTCCGTCAATCTCAGTATTTTGAAATTCCTGGCCTTTGAGCAGGTGTTTAAAAATGCATTGACGACCCTTCCCATGGGTGGTGGAAAAGGCGGATCGGATTTTAACCCCAAAGGCCGGTCCGATCAGGAAATTATGCGATTCTGCCAGAGCTTCATGATGGAACTGTTCCGCCATGTCGGTCCCAATACCGATGTTCCGGCAGGCGATATCGGGGTCGGTGCGCGTGAAATCGGCTATCTCTTTGGCATGTACAAGAAACTGCGCTATGAATTCACCGGCGTTCTCACCGGGAAAAGCCTGGGCTGGGGCGGCAGCCTCGTCCGGCCAGAAGCTACCGGCTTTGGGAATGTCTATTTTGCCTCGGAAATGCTGGCCACTCGGGGGGAGTCACTCAAAGGAAAAATATGCCTGGTCTCCGGATCTGGAAATGTGGCGCAGTACACAGTTGAAAAACTGATCGAACTGGGTGCCAGGGTCGTGACCCTCTCCGATTCCTCCGGATATATTTATGATGAAGACGGCATTGACGCCAGAAAACTGGACTTTGTCAAACGACTGAAAAATGAGCGCAGGGGTCGCATCCGGGAATACGCGGACAAATATTCCAAGGCAGCTTATATCGAGACAGACTCAACCCTGGATCACAATCCCATGTGGAATTACCCGGCAAAATGTGCATTCCCCAGCGCCACTCAGAATGAAATCAATGATAAAGACGCATGCAACCTGATCAATCGGGGCATTTCACTGGTCAGCGAAGGCGCCAATATGCCCAGTACTCCGGAAGCCATCAAAATATTCATCGACAAGAAAATTCTCTATGCGCCGGGCAAGGCATCCAATGCCGGTGGTGTAGCCGTATCCGGCCTGGAAATGTCACAGAACAGCATGAGGATCAGCTGGCCAAGAGAAGAGGTGGACAATCGATTGAAAGGTATCATGAAAAGCATACATAAAACCTGCCTTGATGCTGCCGCCGAATATGGCGACCCGGGCAATTACCTGGTGGGCGCCAACATCGCGGGATTTGTCAAGGTGGTCAATGCCATGATTGATCAGGGTGTGGTGTAGGGGGCAGGGATCAGGAGTCAACCTTGATCCCATATTTCTTGATTTTCTGATTCAGGCCGCTTTTTCCGATTCCAAGCAGTTCGGCTGCATGGGATTGCACATTGTGAGAAATGACCAGCGCCCTTTCAATCATTGATCTTTCTACCATATCAAGGGTTTCATACAATTTGGCATTGTCGGAAATACCCTCCAGGTGAAGAGAATGGCTGATGCTTTTTTTGAATTCTTTGGGCAGGTCAGAAACCCGGATGATATTTCCGGGACAGAGGACCATGGCTCTTTCAATGGCATTTTCAAGCTCCCGGACATTTCCCGGCCAGCTATACCCGTACAGTAGACGATCCACGTCCTGATCCACACCGGTCACCTGCTGACCCGGCCTGCGCTCTGATGCGTATTTTTCAATCATATGATCCACCAGTAGACGAATGTCCTCAACACGCTCTCTCAGCGGCGGTAGCACCAGATAAAGGACATTCAGCCGGTAATACAAATCTTCCCGAAATCGCCCCTGTTCGGTCTCATGTTTCAGGTTTTTATTGGTTGCCGCAATAATCCGGATATTAACGGGAACCGACCGTGTCCCCCCGACGCGTTCGAATGCTCTTTCCTGCAACACGCGCAGCAGTTTTACCTGAAGATTCTGTGAAAGCTCCCCAATTTCATCGAGAAAAAGGGTGCCTCCGTCAGCCAGTTCAAAGCGTCCTTTTTTCATGGCGATGGCGCCGGTGAAGGCGCCTTTTTCATGTCCAAAAAGTTCACTTTCAAGGAGATTTTCAGACAGAGCCGAACAGTTGACAGCGATAAAGGGTTTGTCTTTACGGGGACTGTTAAAATGAATGGACTTGGCCACCAGTTCCTTTCCGGTGCCGCTTTCGCCTTCTATCAACACCGTCGCGGAAGAAGGCGCCATTTTTTTAACCAGCTCAAATACCTCCTGCATTCGCTTGCTCTTCCCAACGATGTTGCCGAAATTGTACCGGGTTTCCACTACATCCCTCAGTCTGAGGTTTTCCTTGACAACCTGGTACATATCGATGGCTTTTTTGACAAAAATAATCAGGCCTTCATTGTCAAAAGGCTTCAGGATATAATTATATGCCCCCTTTTGCATGGCCTCCACGGCCTTTTCAACCGTTCCGTATGCTGTCATCATCATGACCGGCAAATGCGGATTGATGGCCTTTATCTTCTCCAGAAGCTCGATACCGTCCATCACGGGCATTTTCATGTCGGTCAAAACCAGATCCACGTCCGCATTTGCGTGATTCAAAATTTCCAATGCTTCCATGCCACTGTTGGCAGTCAAGGTTTCATAGCCGACATCCTGAAGCACGGCGCTTAATATGAGCGGATAATTTTTTTCATCGTCAACGATCAGAATCGTTTCCATGCCATTCCTCTAGTTTGCCGGATTATTCATCTAACCAGCATTCTGGTTTCCGGATGCTGATTAGTTGCAATCAGATTAACATTTCTGAAGAATATTCTCAATTGATTCTCAGGAAGACAAAAGGAGAGATAGAAAAAGACAAAGGGCAGCCGTATGGCCACCCTTTGATTCAAGCAGGTCAATGGTTTCACAAAAAGTGGATATGCATTACATGGCAAGGCCGATTTTTTTTCCCAGCTCAAAACAGGCGGCAATCGCCTTTTCATCCGGAACATACTGAACCTTCATTCCCGGATCAATCACCTCAAATTTCATGGCCTCAAGCTCATGGGTGAGGAGTTTGACCGATTCGCCGCTCCAGCCATAAGAGCCGAAGGCAGCCCCAATTTTGTTTTTGGGTTTAAGCCCCTTCATATAGGTCAGAAAATCTCCCAAAGTCGGGAACAGGCCGTTGTTTAAGGTTGGAGATCCAAGCACAACGGCTCTGGCATCCAACACCTCTGTCATGATATCGCTGCGATCCCATTTTCGAAGATGCATGGGGTGAACGTCGACACCTTGTTCGCTGAGGCCTCTGGCAATGGCATGCGCCATTTTTTCAGTACTGTGCCACATGGTGTCATAGACGATCACTGCCTTTCGAACCGTATCCTGTCGGCTCCACTGGACATAAGCGTCGATGATCTTGCCCGGATCTTTCCGCCAGAGAATGCCATGATCCGGACAGATCATGCGGATGTCCAGCCCCATGGCCGTAACCTGTTCCACCAGTTTAAGAATCAGCGGCGCATATGGCAGAAGGATGTTCGCAAAATATTTCTTGGCATGGGGCATGATGTCATCAATCATGCGATCGTCATATTTTTCAAAACCTGCATAATGCTGGCCGAATGCATCGCTGGAAAACAAAATCTTTTCTTCATTCAGATAGGTAAACATGCTGTCCGGCCAGTGAAGCATCCGGGTTTCCATAAAAGTCAGCGTATGATGGCCCAGACTCAATGTCTCACCATTTTCGACAGCGTGATAATTAAAGCGATGCGGAAAATGCAAAGAGAGGTTTTTCTGCCCCATTTTTGAACAGAACAGGGGCTTGTCCTCACCCACCCGGTGCATGATCCGTGGAAGCCCTCCCGAATGATCCATCTCGGTATGATTGCTGATTACCACATCGATCTTTCGGGGATCAACGATCTGAGAGATATTCTCGATCAGCTCATCCGAGAACTCTTTTTTGACCGCGTCAACCAAAGCGATCTTGCTGTCCACAATCAAAAACGCATTATAACTGGTCCCACGGTGGAGGGAATACCCGTGAAAATCCCGGATATTCCAGTCATTCACACCGACGTCATAAATTCCTTTTGCAATCTCAACCGGTTTCATAAGTTTGCCTACTCTTTTTCAAAATCGGATTTGGCGGCCCCGCATACCGGGCATTCCCAGCTATCTGGAATATCCTCAAATCTGGTTCCGGGTTTTACGCCACTGTCGGGATCACCCAATGCCGGATCATAAACATAGCCACAAACCGTACATACATATCTGTCCATTCGTTCCTCCTCCTGGTATTTTGTAAGAAAGTTTGATGGCTTCGTAAAAAGTTCAATATCTGCGTTGAGCTTCATCCTTTGTCATTATGGCGTACTATCCGTTCGCCTCATTCACACAAGGATTCGCTCGTCTTGATCTTTATACTTTGCCATCCCAGATTCGTGCAGTGTTGTGCTGCTAAACCATACCTTTTATAAACTCAACCACCTTTGCTTCGATGGCGTCTCGTACGCAGCGCATGGCATTCAAATCTTCCGGCTCGGTAAAATTCCACAATTCATGAGGGATGTCATCCTGCGCCACGACGGTGTCGTCTCTACCCATCGAAATGATCCGCTCGGGTTTTTTCGTTGCCAACACCGCGTTTATCGATTCTGTCTGGCGGAATCCCATATCAATCCCTTTTTCCTGCATGACTTCAACCATGAGGGGATTGAGCTTTTCAGCAGGTTGGCTGCCCGCACTGAACACATCCAGCTTGTCACCTGCAAGAACCTGCGCAAATGCGCCGGCCATCTGGCTGAGGCAGGCATTATCCCGACAGGCAAAGAGGATTTTATGTCTTCCCCGAAAAGGCTCCAGAAGGGTTCCAACCGCGGCTTGAATATCCGTACGCAGCGTTGCATGTCGTTCCATATCCCCGGGTTTTTCAATTTCCCGATAGGTCAGGCTGCCGACATACTTGGCTCCGACTGCATCATAAAAATATTTCATGGTCAGGTGCAACCCCTCAAACAGATTCTTCCCGCGAGTTGCGCCCACGGCCAAGGTATACCCCCTTCGCCATTTCCGGTTAGGGTCCGTAAGGTGGAGTTTGTATTTTCGTGCCCAGAGGGTCTGGCTTCGATCAATCAATGCCTTAAGTTGAGCCGTTGTATTGTAAAAAAAAATCGGGGTTGCGGCAACAATAACATCGGCCTTTCTGAGCAGAGGATATATCTCATGCTTCATATCATCATCAATCGGACAAATCCCTTTTTTTTCACAGAGAACATATTCCATGCA
>JAPLJE010000278.1 GCA_026388755.1 Deltaproteobacteria bacterium
CATATTGTTGACAGCATTTCCTCCGGCGCCGCCAACACCGACCACTTTAATAATCGCCTGTTGTTCAGAATCCACATAGCTAAAAGACATACCCCATCCTCCTTGCCCCCCTGTAAACTAGCACCAATTTGGCATGTTCCGTATTGTCAATTGTCATATCACATCTTTAAACCATTTTTTCATCCGGTTCATGATTCGGTTAAATATGTTTTTATCGCGAATCCGAAATTTCCGGGTATGCTGGTGTCTGGCGCCATACAATACCAGACCCACACCGGTTGCATACATGGGATTATTGACTACATCCACCAAGCCGCTGATTCCCATTGGCCTGCCGATTCGGGTCGGCAGGCTGAAAACCGATTCTGCGGTTTCAATCGCACCTTCCAGCATCGAAGACCCCCCGGTGATCACTAGCCCTGAGGTAATGAAGTTTTCCATCCCCGCCCGGTAGATCTCTCGCTTGATGAGCGAATACATTTCTTCCATGCGGGGTTCAAGGATCTCGGCCAGAATCTGTCTTGGAAGACTTCGGGATCTTCTTCCCCCCATACCGGGAACTTCAACCATCTCTTCGGGATTGATATTGCCGGTCACACAGGTACCATACTTCTTTTTGATGGCCTCAGCTTCGGAAAGGGGAGCACGCAGACCGACAGCAATATCATTGGTCAGATTGTTTCCGCCAAGGGAAAGCACAAAGGTGTGACGGATGTTTTTTCCGGAAAAAATTGCCAGATCCGTAGTCCCACCGCCAATGTCCAGCAACGCCGCGCCCAGTTCTTTTTCTTCCTCGGAAAGAACGGCTTCACCGGATGCCAGAGACTCCAGTACAATATCAAAGACATCCAACCCAGCCCGGTTGGCGCATTTGACAATATTATGGGCAGATGTCACAGCTCCGGTGACGATGTGAATTTTGGCCTCAAGCCTGACCCCTGCCATCCCTACAGGATTTTGAATCCCGGTCTGGTCATCCACAATGAATTCCTGTGGAAGCACATGAATGACTTCGCGATCCATGGGAATCGCAACCGCCCTTGCAGCATCGATCACCCGTTCAACATCGCTTTGACTCACCTCGGGCCCTTTAATGGCGATAATACCTCGGCTGTTAAATCCGGTAATATGTCCGCCGGCAATACCGGCATATACCGAGGTGATTTCACAGCCAGCCATGAGTTCAGCCTCTTCAACCGCTTTCTTGATGGACTCCACAGTCGCCTCGATATTGACAACAACCCCTTTTCGTAGACCAACGGAAGGATGAGCGCCGATCCCGATAATGTTGATCTCGCTTCCGGAAACCTCCCCGACAACAGCACATATCTTGGTTGTTCCGATATCAAGGCCAACAACAATCTCTTGTTGCTTCGGCATGTCAAATCTCCTTGTGGCCGTCTGAATGCGGCTCTGAAATCAGTGGATTGATAACGACACGGTTCATTTGACGCAGATCAACCCAGTCAATACCCTGGAACTGCTTATTGGTTTTAATATAAGCAATGATTTTTTCCAGTCTCACGAACTTCTCCGAATAATCCTGATAGCCAACTTTAATGGCATTTATCCTCACGGACTGAAGGGGTCCCGCTGAATAAAGCGTAACCCCTTCTTCCCTGTCGACACGAATCAGCCTAATTCGCTGTTGGGACAGAATACAGGCTGGATTCTGTCCGATTTCCAGCAAAGACAGGACAGCGTCATAATTGGCACTTCTACGAATATCTCCCAGATCCAAATCCGAAAAATCCAGCCCTTCAATGACCGGCAATTCAACAGGATCTGTGTCCGAGAATTCCTTGAAAATTTTTCCTTCTATATTAATCAGAAATTTTCTCCCCATATCCATAATGGCTATCGGACGATGTTCCGTTATGCTAAGGACTAACTTTCCGGGAAGCTCCCGGGTAACATCAGCCTCAGCAATCCAGGGATGAGACAACAGGTATTTTCTGGCCAGCGGAAGGTTAACCAGAAGTACGTTGGTGTCGGGCCTAATCTTGGCTGTATCCAGAATCTCCTGCACGCTCAGTCTGTTGTTTCCACTTATATTTAAAGATGTTACCTTAAAGTAAGGACTTTGTAAAATGATATCATGGCAGAAGATGAAAAACAAACTCATTAATACAACTCCCAGCATTCCTGCCAGAATATTTAAACACGAACGCCGGAAACGGGCTCTTTTTATCCGCTGAATCGCTGAATTCCTTCTATAACGGTTTCGCATTAACACATCAATTTCCGATCACGATCACTTCCGGTTCAAGGTTCACATTAAACCGCTCAAAAACCGTATTCCGCACACTGTCCATTAGAGATAAAATATCAGCAGCAACCGCAGATCCGTCGTTAACGATAAAATTGGCATGTTTTACAGATACTGCTGCGCCACCGATTTTCAGACCCTTTAACCCGCAATGATCAATCAGCTCACCGGCTGTTTTTCCGACTAATGGGTTTTTAAAGATGCATCCGGCGCTTGGCAGCGTTGCCGGCTGCCGGCATTTCCGGTTTTTCAGAATCTCTGTGGCTTCATGCTTCAGATCCGTGGAACTGGCTCTGACGAGAGAAAACCTACCGGATATGATAATGGTTTGGTGAGAGAAAGTTTTTCCGCAGGATAGTTGCGGAAGCATCAGCTTTCGATAGGAAAAGCTCAATGCATTTCTGCCAATCATTTCCTGCAGTCCCGAAGGATACATCACGGTTATGGACTCCAGAACATCCGATATCCAGCCCAGAGCAGTTCCAGCATTCATTCGAATGGCGCCACCCACGGTTCCAGGAATCCCAAGTGCAAAATTCATCCCTTTCAAACCCTTCCGAATGACGTGGCTGCAAAAAAGCCGCAGGCTGGTTCCGGCCATGACCGTTACCCTTGACTGAGAAGAGCTGATGTTTTCGATAAATATCTCCGACATACACGGCTTCAGGCAGATTACAACGCCTGAAATACCGGCATCTGTTACAATCAGGTTTGTTCCGCCGCCCACGATGTGGTAGGGTATTTCTCTGTCTGCAAGTCCTAAGACCAAAGCTGATAGTTCATCTGAAGTCTTAGGCGCAACAAAGGCTTCGGCCGGCCCACCCACGCGAAATGAGGTGTGACGAGACATCGGTTCCTCATACCGAACCCGGCTGAAGGTCACATCAGCAAGCCATCGCCTGGCATCCGCGTCAAGGAGCATGAAATTTCCCCGAATTCTTCATCTGTCGTCCGTCATCTGTTTCAGAACCCCTTCTCCCACTTTCCAGACATCCCCTGCCCCCAGGGTCAAGAGCACATCCCCGGGTCTGAGAATTGACTGCAAATGCGTTGGCGCTGTCAACACATTTTCAATATAGACCACGTTTTTGTGTCCACGGGATCGAATGCGTTCGCACAAGGCCAGCGCACTGACCCCTTCGATTTTCTTTTCGCCTGCCGGGTAAATCGGTAGGACCACCAGCACATCGCTTTGATAAAACGCCCTCGTGAAATCATCAAAAAGCGCTTGCGTCCGGCTATAGCGATGCGGCTGAAAGGCGATCACCTTTCTGCGGTCCGGCCAGCATTCTTTAAGGGCTTCCAGGGTGTTTCGAATTTCAGTGGGATGATGTCCATAATCATCCACCACAGTGATACCTCTGGCTTCGCCCTTGATTTCAAGCCGCCGCTGCACACCTTGAAGGGTTTCAAGGGCGGTTCGGATCTTTTCAAAGGGGATGCCCAGTTCCAGTCCGACTGCCACGCTGGCGGTGGCATTGTATACATTATGAAGCCCAGGAAGATTCAAGAGAATATCGCCCAAGAATCTGCCCCGGAAATCAATGCTGAAACGGCATTTCATTCCCTGAAAAACCACATTTCTGGCTTGATAGTCCGCCTGCGAACTCATTCCGTAAGTGGTAAAACGCTTCTTGATTTCGGGAATCAAATCCTGAATGGGTTCATTATCCAGACAAAGAATTGCCAGGCCGTAAAACGGAATGCGATCAATAAAAGCCAAAAACACCGACTTGATATGGTCCAGATCCTTGTAGAAGTCCAGATGTTCCCGATCAATATTCGTGATCACGGCAATGGTTGGGGAATACTTCAAAAAAGACCCGTCACTTTCATCTGCTTCAGCAACAATGAAATCGCCTTTTCCCAGAACCGCATTGGAACCGATGCTTTTCAGCCTGCCGCCGATCACGACCGTGGGATCCAACCCCCCCTTATCCAGAACCGATGAGATGATGGAGGTTGTTGTGGTTTTGCCGTGTGCCCCGGCAACTGCCACGCTGAATTTCAACCGCATCAATTCCGCCAGCATTTCCGCACGGGGAATGACGGGAATGGACTCTTTTCGGGCAGCGACCACCTCAGGATTGTCGGAACTAATGGCCGATGAAACGACCACCACGTCGGCGCCCTGGATCTGCTCACCGGAATGTCCTTTGTAAACCACGCCGCCTATTTTTTTTAAATTTTCCGTGATGTCCGATGACGCGTCATCAGATCCGGAAACTTGATAACCGATGTTCAGCAACAGTTCGGCGATACCACTCATGCCAATGCCACCGATACCAACAAAATGAATATGATATGTTTTTTGATACATACACTCACATCTTTGTTACAGGTTTATCCAAAACCAGTCAGTAAGCTAAATCCATCAGACTTCCCCGATACAATGGCGCCATCCTCGTTTTACCGGCAAAAAAACACCGACTTGTTTTCATTCCAGGCCAATAGTGACTCCATAACCCGGATCATTCATCCGATTAGCGCATAGCAGTCGTCTGTAATGGTTTTGGCAGCAAAGGGATTCCCCAGTTGTCTGGCACGAAAAGCCATTTGTTCAAGCATTTCCAGATTCGAAGCCAGAAACAGAATTCTTTCCGCCAGAGCGCTGCCGGTCAGATCGCGCTCCAGGATCATCTCAGCCGCTTGCGACTGAACCAGGCGGCTGGCATTCAATTCCTGGTGATTATCGGATGCATGGGGAAAGGGAATCAATATCGCCGGTTTCCCAACCGCCATGATTTCGGCAACAGTTGTTGCACCGGACCTGCAGATCATCAGATCCGCCTGTTGATAGCAGTCTGTCATATCCTGAAAGAATGGTTGGACGACGCTGGAAATTCCATGACGCTGATAGGCGTCCTGAACCATTCGCAGATCCGACTGACCGGTTTGATGAATAAAATGGCAGCCGTGATCCTTAAACAGGGAAAGAGCCTGAATAATCGCCAAATTGATGGCATGCGCACCCTGGCTGCCGCCAACGATCCCAACCGTAAACGGGCGATGGATAGTGACGGTGCCGGGAGCAGGGAAAATGGATCGAACGGCACATTCCCGAATTTTTTTTCGAATCGGATTCCCGGAAAATCGGATTTTGGGGGTATGGGTTCTGAATCGGGTGTTTGGGAAAGATACATGGACACGTGCCGCCAATGGAAAAAGAATTCGATTTGTTATTCCCGGCTGAACGTTCTGTTCTTGAAGCACGATGGGGATTCGAAGTATCCAGGCTGCAAGAATAAGGGGCCCGGAAGCATAGCTGCCTACCCCGATAACCAGATCCGGAACAAACTTGCGGAGAATTCTCAATGCTTCAATCACCCCTTTGGGAAGCCTGGAAAGGGCTCGCAGCTGATGCCAAATTCCCTTTCCTTTAATCCCTTCTGCTGTAATGCATTCCAGCCTGAATCCATGCTCTGCCAACACCGCTCTTTCAAATGTCTTGCCCGTGCTCACAAATAGGACGGTATTCTGTGAATTTGTTTCCAGAAAGGATTCTGCGATGGCGATTGCCGGGAACAGGTGTCCACCAGTGCCACCACCAGCAATCACAATCCGCAGTTTTTTCATGTTAATGCTCATTCTTGCCAAAACAGCCATGGCATCTATGTTTTTCCTGATCCAATGTTCATCAAAATCCCAATGGATATCATACTGACCAGAAGCGATGTCCCGCCATAACTGAGAAATGGCAGCGGCAATCCTTTGGTGGGAACCAGCCCCAGCGAAACTCCAAGATTGATACAGACCTGAAGACCTATCGCAGCTGTAATTCCCATAGCCAGATACGACCCGAAAAGGTCATATGTATTTTTTGCAATACTCAATCCACTCCACAGGATAAGGACATACAAAAAAAGGACGCATAGAACCCCAACCAGTCCCAGTTCCTCTCCGATGACTGAAAAAATGAAATCCGTGTGCGGCTCAGGCAGGTAAAAGAGTTTTTGAAGCCCTTTGCCGACTCCTGTTCCCCAAATGCCACCTGTCCCAAAAGCCATCAGAGAATGAACGATCTGATAAGCCTGATCCGATGCATGTTCCCAGGGATGAAGAAAAGCCAGCCACCGTTCCGTTCGGTATGGCGCACTCATCATATAGACATATGCAAATGGAAGCAAGGCCCCCACCGATGTCACCAGATAGGCTACCCGAACCCCTGCAACAAACATCATCACCCAGGTAATGGCAGCCAGAATCACCACAGAACCAAAATCGGGCTGCAGGGCAATGAGTCCGGCAAAAATCCCCAGAAAGAACACATGGGGAACAAATCCTATAAAGAAAGACCGGATGTGATCATGTTTTTTGGTAAGGGAATAGGACAGAAAGATTACCAGCGCAATCCGCGCAAATTCCGAAGGCTGAAATCTAACCCCCCCAATCAACATCCAACGTTTAGCGCCATTCACTTTAATTCCGAGGCCGGTAAACTTGACAGCCACAAGAAGCCCTATGGCGATAATCAAAAACAGATATGCATATTTTCGATAGTATTCATAGGGAATTTTTCGAAAAAACAACATGGCTATCAATCCTAAAGCGGCATACACGGATTGTTTGATCAGAAAATAGAGATCATTGCCATACCTTTTTATGGCAATGGCGGAACTTGCACTATACACCATGACAATGCCAATACCCACCAGAACCAACATCGGAAAAAACAACTTGAAATCATAACTGAACTTTCGATACGCTCTCCATCGGACCGGCGATTCCGCTTTCATCGAAGTTTATTGACCTCGTTTTGAAAGACATCCCCTCTGTGCGCATAACTTCTGAACATGTCGAAACTGGAACAGGCAGGTGACAGGAGCACAACATCTCCCGAGGCTGCAACCTGATGTGCATTTGTAATAGCCTCCTGCATTGAAGATACCCGCATTGTCGGCGCAAGATTTCCCAGCACCGCAGCAATGAGTTCGCTGGCCTCTCCCAAGAGGATCAGATGTTTCACGTGATTCTGCATCACCTTTTCCAGAATTCTGTAATCGCCGCCTTTATCCCTTCCGCCCATTATCAGAATAACCGGCTCCTGAAAAGATTCCAGCGCCCGATATACAGCATCGACATTGGTCGCCTTGGAATCATCCACATAGGTTACCCCATTCACCGTCTGAACATATTCAATGCGGTGGGAAAGCCCCCTGAACTGATTCAAGGCAACTTGGATATTCTGAACATCGCACCCGGCGGCAATGGCAGCCATCACCGCAGCACAGATATTTTCCTGGTTGTGCTTGCCAAACAGCCGGGATTCGCCAATATTGAAACTAACGGATCTGAATGTCGGCAGTGCACAAGGGGAATCCGCTTTCCGGTACGGACAGGAGGTAAAGGTCAGTGCCAGTTCGTCCCCACAGATTCGAGCTCCTTCTTCCAGGGTGTTCGAACCGTTAAAAATCCATTTTCGGCTATGAATCCGGTTGGTTTCGAATAGAACCCAGGGATCGGCGCCATTAAAGATGGCAATGTCTCTAAAAGTCTGGTTTTGAAAAATCCTGCCTTTAGAGGTGGCATAGCCAGCCATATCGGGGTACCTGTCCAGATGATCCGCAGTGATATTGAGCAAAATGCCGATATCCGGCCGAAAGGTGCTAATCGTGTCAAGTTGAAAGCTGCTAATCTCAAGCACGATCCAGTCAGCCTTTTCTTCTCGGTCCACATACCCGATCAGAGGATTGCCGATATTCCCACCCACAAATGTGGCCTTGCCGCATTGTGCCAGCATGCTTCCCAGAAGCGATGTGGTTGTGGTCTTTCCGTTGGTTCCAGTAATGGCGATAATCGGATCCCGGATAAATCGGGATGCCAGCTCAATCTCTCCAATGACAGGGATGCCATTTTGTCGGGCAGCTATCAAGAAATCGTGGGTATGAGGCACTCCGGGGCTTAAAACAATCAGATCCGAAGATTCAAAGCTTTCCCAGCGATGCCCGCCAAGCTCGGTTCGAATCCCCATCTGATGCAGCTCAAGGACGGATGAAACAAGCTCCTCTTCGGCGACCATATCAGTAACGGTAACCGCTGCCCCGCGGTGATGTAAAAACCGTGCAGCGGCAAGGCCGGTCATCCCCAGCCCGACGACCAGTACTTTTTTCCGATTCAGATTCATGGCCTCAAACCCTATCTCAGTTTCAACGTGCTGATGGCCACCAATGCCAGCGCAATGGAGATGATCCAGAATCGAACGATCACCTTGGGCTCTGGCCAGCCTTTTAATTCAAAATGGTGATGAAGCGGAGCCATTCGAAATATTCTCCGGCCGTGGGTGAGCTTAAAATAGCCTACCTGGAAAATGACGGACAGGGCCTCAATCACAAAAAGGCCGCCCACAAG
>JAPLJE010000825.1 GCA_026388755.1 Deltaproteobacteria bacterium
AAGATAAAAGACTTGACAACTCCAGTCTTGAAATCTTTGATAGAATTACTTGACAAAATGAAAATGAAGAATTAATCTACTTGATAATTATTCTCAATAAATCAACCATTCAAAATAAATCTTCACCCAACTGCTCCAACCCCAATAATCTCATGAAGGGAGAACAAAATGGAACCCAAAAAAACGGATACCTTGAAGCTGATTAATCCCAGCGATGTGACCATCTGTGAAGCTACGGCCCAAATGCTTCGAAAGGCCCAGAGAGACGGCGTTGAAACTGCCTTTGATCGCGCCGCAAACATGAAAGCCTGCCCCATCGGTGCGGATTCTGCCTGCTGCAAGCACTGCGCCATGGGACCCTGCCGGCTGAACTCCAAAGATCCGTACGGAAAGGTTGGAGTCTGCGGCGCAGACATCGACACGATCCAGGCACGGAATTTTGCACGCATGGTGGCCTCCGGGTCCGCCGCGCATACCGACCATGGCATGGGCATTCTGGATCTATTCCGAGGTGTGGTCAATGGTAAAATCCATGATTACAAAATCAAAGACACCGTCAAACTGGAAAATGTTGCCAAATCCATCGGCATCGAAGTGGAAGGCAAAAGCACCACTGAAATTGCCAAAGAGCTCTATACCGAACTCGAAAAAACTTACACCCAGATTGAAGGGGAAATTCCCTTTGCCAAACGCGTACCCATCAAGACCCTGGAAAACTGGCGAAAACACAATATCGTTCCACGGGGCGCCATGCGGGAAATTATGGAGTTGATGCATCGAACCCATATGGGCGTTGACCAGCAGTATGAAAATATCACCCAGCAGTGCAGCCGTACCGCGCTTTCCGATGGGTGGGGCGGATCCATGATCGCAACCGAACTGGAAGACATCATGTTCGGCACACCTTCGCCGGTTTGCGTTGAAGTCAACATGGGCGTTCTGAAAGAAAACCAGGTCAATATCATCATTCACGGGCACGAACCGAGCCTGTTTGAGTCCATCCTGGAATCGGTCAATGAACCCACACTGATTCAGGCAGCCAAAGCCGCCGGCGCTGCCGGCATCAACCTGGTCGGAATGTGCTGCTCGGGCGCTGAAATGCTGGTTCGCCACGGCATTCCGCATGCCGGAAACTTCATGTCCACCGAGGAGCAGGGCCTGGCCAAAGTCGCCGCATGCTATGGCACGCCGATGTTTACCACCAACTCCCGGTGCAAGATCGAAGGCGCGGTGCATATCCAATTTGATGACCATAATGCCAGAGCCTGCACGGATGAAATCGTCATCAAGGCCATTACCCGTTTTAAAAACAGAACCTGTGCCATTGAAATTCCCAAAATCGTTAACACCGGCGTTCACGGATTTTCCCATGAATACATCAGCTACATGCTGGGCGGCAGCTTCAGGGCCAGTTACACGCCTTTGAACGACAACATCATCAACGGCCGGATCCGTGGCGTTGCCGGCGTTGTGGGCTGCACCAACCCCAGAGTCAAACAGGACTGGGTCCATGTGGAACTGGTCAAGGAACTGATCAAAAACGATGTCCTGGTGCTTCAGACCGGCTGTTCCCAAATCGCACTGGCCAAGGCCGGTCTCACGGTACCGGAAGCCGCTGTCATGGCGGGTCCTGGCCTCAGGGAGGTCTGTGAAACCGTCGGCATGCCGCCGGTTCTGGGCTTGGGTGCCTGCGTGGATAACAGCCGTATTCTGGTTGCCGCATCTCAGATGGTCAAGGAAGGTGGCCTGGGAGATACCATTGCCGGACTTCCGGTTGCAGGCGCAGCTCCGGAATGGATGAGCGAAAAAGCCATTGCCATCGGCCAGTATTTTGTGGCCTCGGGCGTTTTCACGGTTTTCGGAGTCACCTTACCGATCGTTGAGGGCACCCGCTTCCACA
>JAPLJE010000795.1:0-2423 GCA_026388755.1 Deltaproteobacteria bacterium
AAGCATCTCCCCATGGGTATAGATATAAATTCCCTTGCCTTCCGACTGTTTCAGAAGCTCTTCAAGATCCATCAGATCATGCCCCGACACCAGAATCGCTTTTCCTTTTTTGTGTCCCAACGGCACCCGGGTCGGCACCGGATGGCCATAGATGCCGGTATTTCCGGCATCCAGAAGCTCCATGGCCTTCAAAGCCGCTTCACCGCACCGAAGGGCAAGTTTTACCCAGTCATCCAGCCCCAGATCTTTTCCCTGAATGGCGGCCAGCGCCTCATGGATATAGGAAAAGACGATATCGTCTTCCTGGCCCAGAATCAGGGCATGGTCGGCATAAGCGCTGACGCCCTTGATGCCAAAGAGAACCGTGTGCTTCAAAGACAGAATATCGGGATTGTCCCTGGGATAGGATTTCAGGCCGACGCTCTGGGCCTGCTGGATCAGCCCATCGAGGGTGGATGACGGGCTGAACGTGGCAGGTCCATCGGAAAAGCCGACATTCCCGCCCGCAGCCCTGACTTTTTCCTTGAGCTGATCGCGTAATTTCACAGCTTCGCCAATTAGATTAACGAAACGGTCGGGGTCAAAATCCACGTTGGTCAGGGTTGAAAAAGCGGCCTTGACCGTAAAGGTATTTGTTTCGCGGTCAGTTACAGCCACTTTTCGTCCCTCGGTCGCCACCTGGGATAACCCCATGAGCGTATAAAGAAGAAGATCCTGAAGCGCCGCCACTTCGGGCTGTTTGCCGCACACGCCCTGAACCGTGCATCCCGTACCTTTTGCCGTCTGTTCACATTGATAACAAAACATGTGCTTACTCCTTTTCCAGTGTTTGACCTTTTTTACGGCTGACCGGCCGAATCCGAAACGGAATTGGCTGCTTTTCGCCGATAGTAGAAAAATGAATCAGTGATAAGAAAATTTGATATGCTTTCCACTTTTCATTTCAGTAGATCCGTCATTTCATCTTCTCCTTTTCAAGCATGTTCTAAATCAGCCCGTCAGTTAGCTGCCCGATCTGGGACAGGGAAACGGGTCGAATGACAGTCTTGCCTATGCCTTCCGGAAGCACGAAAAGAATATCATCACCTTCACGCTTTTTATCCTTTCGCATGGCGGATAGAATGGCTTCCCGATGACCGCTCAGTCGCGTGGGAAGATTCATGCGAGTCAGCAGGTCTTTGATGCGAGCCGCATCTTTTTCGGACAGCAGTCCGCAGCGATGGGCAATGGCGGCTGCGGCAACCATCCCGATGCTGACAGCTTCTCCGTGGGGAGCGCCCGTGGTTTTTTCGATGGCATGGCCGATGGTATGTCCGAAATTCAGAATTCGGCGCTCGCCTTTTTCTGTTTCATCACGATTGACCACGCCGGCCTTGATGACGACCGAATCATAGACGAGTTTTTCGATCACGTTGCTGTCCAGCGCCAGCGCTTGAGGCCAATGCCTTTCCAGATAGACAAACATTTCCGCATCAGCAATGACGGCATGCTTGACAATCTCGGCGAACCCGCATAATAAATCTCGTTTCGAAAGGGTATGGAGCAGATTCATGTCGCAGATCACAAATTCCGGCTGGCTGAAAACGCCCACCATGTTCTTAAATCCGTCGAAATTGACGCCGTTTTTACCGCCCACGCTGGCGTCAACCTGGGCCAGAAGGGTGGAGGCGACAAACCCGAAGCTGACCCCGCGCATATAAGTGGATGCCACAAAGCCCGTGATGTCACAGACGATTCCCCCGCCGATACCCACGATCACCGTGGAACGGTCCGCTTCCAGATCTACGAGCTGCCGGTAGATGCTGTTTACCGTATCCAGGGTCTTGATGGTTTCTCCGCAACCGATGGTGACGACCGGATAGCAGGAAAAATCTTTCTCGTAAAGATCCAGCAGGTGGTGATCGGTGATGATCACGGCCGGTCGGCCCGCAATATAATGTTCAAGCTTTTGGAGCCGTTCTCCGACAAGAAGGGTCGATTTGCCGGTTTTCCCCTGTATGTGCAGTGTTTTCATGATAGCCTCTTGATTATCGTCGGACCGATCGCATTCTTCCGGTCAGTGGCGCATCGCTTGTCATGATTGGATCGCTGTTTTTGGCCAAGGAGCGTTTCCCTTTTTGACTTAGGGGGTTTTATGCCGGGAGGCGGTCGGAATGTCATGGTTATTCGTGTTCAAATGTATCTTTATTTGTAAGACCAATCAAGTTGTTATTCACCGTATGAAAAAAAAGAATGCTTGACAGCGTGCGTGACTTGACGTATTGAAGAAAAAAATATTAAGGAATGATTTGTTATGCGCAGTTTACTGGTTCAGAAAGACTTTTTTTTCGGACGCTTCTTTTTTAGCTTTAGAAGCGTTCATTCGGCGCATTAGCTTTTTCTAAACGATAGTCGCCCCGAATGGACTTCAACCTGTCCATTCG
>JAPLJE010000795.1:2440-13391 GCA_026388755.1 Deltaproteobacteria bacterium
TTTTATTTTTAAGCCCCGAAGGCTCCCTGCCTTTGGGGCTTTTTATTTTGGCGGCACTGCATGAAATCCCCTGCATTGTCTTAGCCGGAAAAGTGCATCATATAGGAGACCAGCAGATGATTCTTGTACTAAACAAAGGCATAACCCAAGACCAGAAAAGTTATATCCGCAATACACTCCTGGATAAAGGATGTTTCGTTCGCGAGACAGAGGATGGTGGTCAGAACCTCATCGGCGCCTTGGGTAAAAGCAACCTAGATGTTTCGTTTTTAAAGAGCCTGCCCGGAGTGGATGCCATTACCCCCATTGCTACGCCTTTCAAGCTGGCCAGCAGGCAGTGGCATTCGGCGGACACGTTAGTGCCGATTGGAGATGTACTGGTGGGCGGAGAGCGCATTGTGATCATTGCCGGACCCTGTGCGGTTGAAAGCCGTGATCAGGCACTGACCATTGCCCGGGAAGTGAAGCGTTACGGGGCGGTGGTTTTCAGAGGCGGGGCATTCAAGCCGCGAACTTCACCCTATTCATTTCAGGGTCTGGAAGAAGACGGCCTTAAAATTCTGGCAGAAGTGAGGGAGCAAACAGGTCTTCCGGTTGTCACCGAGATCACCTCAGTAGCCCAGGCCGATATCATGATGAAATATGTGGATGCGGTGCAGGTCGGTGCCCGGAACATGCAGAATTTTGAGCTGTTGAAATGCGTGGGGCGAATGGGAAAAACGGTGGTACTCAAACGGGGCCTCGCCTCCACCATTGAAGAATGGTTGATGTCGGCCGAATATATCATGTCCGAGGGAAACGACCGAATCATTCTGTGCGAGCGCGGCATTCGCACTTTTGAACCCTATACCCGGAACACCCTGGATCTGTCTGCCATTCCCGTGCTTAAAAAACTCACGCACCTACCGGTGCTGATTGATCCCAGTCATGCCACAGGCATTCGTGAAAAGGTCAGTCCCATGGCCCGGGCCGCCATTGCCGCCGGCGCTGATGCTTTGATGATAGAGGTTCACCACGATCCGGACCATGCTCTTTCCGACGGTCCTCAAAGCCTTTATCCCAAGCAATTCGGTCAGCTGACTCGCGACATCTATGTGATCGCTCCGGTCGTCGGAAAGCAACTCGATTTCGACTACCTGGACAAAGCCTCCAGCGCCGCCAAATGGCAGGATGCCAACGGCCTCAGCCCGCAGGCGATTGCTTTTCTGGGCGAACTGGGCACCTTCAGCCACAAGGCTTGTTTGCAGTATTTCGGCGAGAAGATGGATGCGGCGCCAAAGCCAAATTTCCGGGCCATATTCGAAGCGGTCAAGTCCGGAGAGGCGGCTTATGCCGTGATCCCTTTGGAAAACTCGCTATCTGGCAGCATTCATGAAAACTATGATCTGCTGTTGGAATATGATCTGGAGATCGTGGGGGAAATCACCCTTCGGATTGTACACTATCTGATCGGTCGCCCGGGAACCCGTCTGGAGGACATTCGCCGGGTTATTTCAGCCGGACCGGTGGTTCAGCAGTGCAGGCAGTTTTTAGATCGTTTTCCTGACTGGGAAATTATTACGGTCAACGCTACGGCCAGTGCGGTTCGGGAGATCACTCGCAGCGAAGGGTCTTCGGATGCGGCCATCGGCAGCAAGGAAGCCGCCGATCTTTACGGCATGGACGTTATCGAGGAGGGAATTGAAACCAACCCGATGAATTTCACCCGGTTTGCCGTGATTGCCGCCTCACCCGCCGGCAAAAGAGCGGCCGGCAAATCATCCCTGGTCTATTCGGTGGGCAACCAGCCCGGCGCGCTTTACGAAACCCTTAAAATTTTCCAGGAAAACCAGATCAATCTGGTCAAACTGGAATCCCGTCCGATTCACGGCAGACCCTGGCAATATATGTTTTACGCAGATCTGGAGGCCGACGTTCGTTCAGCCGAATTCTCATCGATTCTCGACGACTTGAAATTCAGAACCGATTATTTAAAAGTTCTTGGCAGTTACTGATCGGTTTGAAGCAGATTAAAGGTGCTATTCAGGTTTTTTTGAAACCCGGATGTTTCACGTGAAACAGGAAGATCAGTTTCGGCACTTGACAGTAAAAGCACTCCTATCGCCGGTGTCCGACACGTCTCTGATTTTGTCCATGTGACACATAACGATCAAATTGCCTTGAACAGGGCCAAAGCCATCATTCCGGCAAACACGACGGCTATAATTACAATCGCAGTTGATCCCATGGAATGTCCGGAAGATCTGTTTCGCGCTCCGCCACGTCCTGAATCGATTTTCCGGTTTCAAATGCTTTTTTGGCGATATCGGCGGCCCTGTCATAGCCGATGATTGGCGCCAGAACTGTTGCCATATAGAGACTTTTGTCCACGTTTGTCCTGCAGACGGACGGATTGGGGCGTATGCCGGTGATGCACTTTTCGGCAAATACGGTAGCGGATGTGGAAAGCAGGGATATGGATTGCAGCAGATTATATGCCATCACCGGCATCATGGTGTTCAGCTGGAAATGACCACCCTGACCGCAGAGCGTTATCGTTGCATCGTTTCCAATCACCTGGACCGCAACCTGAACCACAACTTCCGGAATAACGGGATTGATTTTCCCCGGCATGATGGAGGATCCAGGCTGAAGTTCGGGAAGATGGATCTCACCCAGACCGCAGCGAGGGCCTGAGGCAAGCCAGCGAATGTCATTGGCGATCTTTATGAGGCTGACGCTAATGGTTTTTAATACGCCGCTGGTTTCAACCGCGGCATCCCGAGCAGACTGGGCCTCAAAATGATTTCTCGCTTCGATAAACGGAAGATGCGTGGCCTCGGCAATCCGGGAAATGACGCGTCCGGCAAAACCCGAATGGGCGTTCAGCCCCGTACCGACGGCGGTTCCCCCCAGGGCCAGTTCGCATAAGCTGGTCTGAACCGATGCCGCGCGCCGGATTCCCAGTTCCACCTGCCTTTCAAAACCGGAGAATAAGTCATGGGAACCGCATCCTGAAGATGGGTTCGCCCCATTTTCAGAATATCCTTGAATTCGTAGACCTTTTGAGACAGGGCTGCTTTAAGCTGCTCCAGTGCGGGAATCAGCTGGGCGGAAATTTCCATCAGTGCGGAGATGTTCATGGCAGAGGGAAAAACATCGTTGCTGGACTGTCCGAGATTGACATGGTCGTTGGGATGGACAGGTACTTTTCCGCCTCTTTTGCCGGTCAATATCTCATTAGCCCGCGAGGCAATGACTTCATTGACGTTCATGTGCGTGGAGGTTCCGGAGCCGGTCTGAAATACGTCCACCACAAAGGCCGGATCCAGTTTGCCATCCATAACCTCCTGGGCGGATTCGCCAATGACCTCCGCCAGCCTCAAATCCAGAAGGCCCATTTCCGCATTCACCCCAGCACAGCATTTTTTGATCAGGCCCAGCGCACGTATCAGCGAAAGGGGTAGGCTTATACCGCTGATGCGGAAATTGTCAACAGCCCTCTGCGTCGAGGGACCATAATAAGCGGTTTCCGGAACACTCACTTTTCCCATGCTGTCCGATTCTTCTCTGAACGTCATAACTGATTCCCCGCAATTTACAAAGTTATCAATAATGCTCTTGATCTTAAGCATTTACATGATATGATAACTATTGAAATAGTCAACTGGAATAACAGGTTTACCTGCTGTGAACTGCAGCAACATGCCGTGTAAATAAGACTCCCCCATGACCCCCCCTTTTACAGAGAGGAAGTCATGGGTTGATGTCGATTTTATCGACGAACAGTTTTTTTCATTACATATAAACAGGATGAAGAGCTCTGCTTATGAAACCCCATATCATAATTGATTCGTCCGGCATTGATCGGATATTGACCCGTATGACCCATGAAATTCTTGAAGTACATAGGGGAACGGAGCAATTAACCCTGATTGGCATTCAAACCCGCGGAGTGCATATGGCCCGGCGGCTTCAGAAGCGCATTCATGCGATCGAAGGGGTTGAAGTTCCCGTAGGTGTTCTGGATATTACCCTGTATCGGGATGACTGGACCCGCATCAGCCACCATCCGGTGATTCAGGCGACGGACATTCCATTTTCGGTGGACGGGCGCGATATCCTCCTGATTGATGATGTCCTGTTTACCGGTAGAACCATTCGGGCCGCGATGGATGCGCTGATCGATTTCGGACGCCCCAACCGGATTGAACTGGCCGTTCTGGTGGACCGCGGGCACCGGGAGCTTCCCATTCAGGCCAATTATGTGGGGAAATCCCTGCCAACCCGGCGTGCTGAAACCGTGAATGTTATGTTTTCAGAAAGCGACGGCCTGGATCAGATCGTCCTTGAAGAAGGAAGTGAAGAAGATGGGAACTAAAGAACATAAGGCGACTGCGCCCAAAAATCTGAGCATCGCAATTCTTTCTGTTTCAACCACCCGTACCCTTGTAGAGGATAAAAGCGGGCACTGGATCAGCAAGCATTCCAAAAAAGAAGGGCACCAAGTGGTGTGCCACCGGGTAATTCCGGATGACGCCCAGATCATCGCACAGACGGTATTGGAGGTTCTCAGCGATTATTCGCCCCATGCACTCCTTTTAACCGGAGGGACCGGTATCAGCCCGAAGGATGTTACCATCGAGGCAATTCGGCCCCTGCTCTCCAAGGAACTGACCGCTTTTGGCGTTTTGTTCAGTCAACTCAGCTTCGAGGAAATAGACTCCGCGGCGCTGCTATCACGGGCCATGGCAGGTGTCATCGACAATGCTCTGGTGTTTTGTATGCCCGGGAGCCTGAATGCCTGCAAACTGGCCTGCAATGCGCTGATATTCCCTGAAATAGGACATCTGGTCCGTCATCTTCAGGAAAATGGGTAATGAGTCATATTTTCACTGCTCCAAAACCCCAATTTAAAGGAGACAACGCAATGGATAGAAGAGATTTTCTGAAACTTTCTTTAAGTCTGAGCGTAGCGACTTTTCTTGAATTTCCGGGCTTTCGATTTAATTCACAAGCAATCGCAGCAGACTCGCCTGTAAGTCTGGCGCCGCTACCTTATTCAAAAGATGCCCTTGAACCCTATATTTCCGCACGAACGCTTGAATTCCATTATGGCAAACACCATCAGGCGTATATTGATAATATCCTAAAACTGATCATCGGAACCGAATATGCCGGGCTTTCACTGAAGGAGATCATTCAGAAATCCAGCGGAAACCCCAACCAGACAGCCATCTTCAACAATGCCGCCCAGTCCTTTAACCATGAATTTTTCTGGAAAAGCATGAAATCCGGCGGTGGCGGAGAGCCAAAGGGCCGGATCGGCCAGGCAATTGAAAAATCATTTGGCAGCCATGCGCAGTTTGAAAAAGAGTTCTCGGAAGCTGCCCTGACTCAGTTCGGAAGCGGGTGGGCCTGGCTGGTTCAAGACGGAGCGGTTCTGAAAGTGATCAAAACTGCAAATGCCGACACCCCGATGACGCGGGGATGGCTCCCCCTTCTGACTCTTGATGTATGGGAACACGCCTATTATCTGGATTATCAGAACCGCAGAGGGGACTATATCCGGGCATTTCTGGACCATCTGATCAACTGGAGCTTTGCCGAAAGCAATCTGGCTGGATAACATGAAAATACTGATCGTTGAAGATGATCTGATGCAGCGCCGGTTCCTTCAGGTGCTGCTGACATCCAAAAGCGAACAAAACAGCATTGTGGAGGGACTTAAGGCCGGTGCGGATGACTATCTGATCAAACCGTATAGACATTGATCATCATTTCAAATCCGTCGATGATGCTTATACACCCGACTGGAGACAAGGCTCTTTGTCTGGTGGCTGAACCCCTGCTTCAGAACAAGCGGGATTACGACCTGGTCGGGCGCTGGGGCGGGGAAGAATTCCTGGCCCTTTTGCCAAAGACGTCTCTGGCCGACACCCGAATGATTGCCGAGCGATTTAGGGCAGGCATTGAAGCCGCCGGACTTCATATGCCCGAAGGCAGATCCGTGAAGGTTACCGTCAGTCTCGGCGTCAGCAGCACCGCATCCGGATCACTGGATATTGAAGAGCTTATCCGTCAGGCGGATGAAGCCCTGTAGTATAACTGACTGGATAGCAAACAATCCAACAAATGGTTCATTTACATCTCAGGAAACGTCTGACATCGAATGCATTTTTGGCTGGCTTGAAACATCCTTTCCGAGCGCTTTTTATCCCACTTCAAACACAATTAGTTTTGGACCTTTAGCGTATCGATATTACACTGGAAGCAGTGCCTTCTTAGTTGTATGGAAAACCACTTCTCTTAAAATCGTCTATCTCGGACCTCTATCTGCGTATTGTGTTATGGAATTGGGGACGGTTGACTCCTGGAAAATGTTGGTTTGTAACGCTAATGCCGGTATAACCCCAGGGTTTTGGACAGGAAGTAACGTTCAATTTTTTGTTTCTTCAGATGGTACCAAAATTACGTCAGCCGGGAGTAGCATTATAAAAAACGGAAATGCGTATTCTTTTGTTTTGGGTCCGAATTCTTTTACGAATGTCGGATCATGTGGAAGTATAAATCTTACAATTAACATTTCCGGAGATGATATACCCATCAAAGACAATGCCTTTGCTTTCAACACAAAAGAAGGCACCACGATTGAAGGCAATTTTAGCTCAGGTGATTCAAGCAGTGGAACATACTCTGTGAATCTATACTTATCTTCATGCGGCGGATATGCTCAAGGTTCAGGTTCGTGGAGTGCAACATCAGCTGATTCATATTCCTCAACTGAGAGCGATAGGCAGCCAAATCACCATGAAATTGTGACTGACGATATGGTTTTTGTAATTGAGAAACCATAAGGTTTGATCTGACCGGTCAACGAGAATAGAATATAAAAAAGCTGAGCTTTTATTCTCGGCCATCGGCCAAAAAGCATGAGTAAGGAACCTGAAAAAAGAAACATATTTGATATCCGTTTGATATACCTTTTGTGAACCCAGCAAATAGGGGGATGTTTAATGAGTAGATATCTTATTTTCACTGGCGTTTATAGTTCCTATTTAATACTGCATGATATGTCTATACAGGAAACACAGTGATGAGCATGACAGAAAAAATACTGCCGATATCCGGAGAAATATTTGATGTAGATGGTCATAAGGCTTTTCTCATCACACCGTCAAAAAGGTTATCAACTGACTCAGTGCCATGGGTTTGGTATGCGCCGACTCTTCCAGGGTTACCGGGTGCCGAAGAGAGGTGGATGTTTCAAAAATTTCTGGATGTAGGTATTGCGATTGCCGGAATAGACATTGGCGAATCGTATGGCTGTCCCAAAGGACGTGCCATTTTTTCGGTTTTTTACAGGGAACTTATACATAAACAGAAATTCTCGAAAAAACCCTGCCTGTTGGCACGAAGCAGAGGTGGATTGATGCTGTACAACTGGGCTGTGGAAAATCCCTTATCCGTTTCATGTATAGCGGGTATATATCCGGTCTGTAATCTGCAAAGTTATACGGATCTGAAAGAGGCATGTACGTCCTATGAAATGACTGAGGAGCAGCTCCTGTCCAAACATAATCCTATTGATCGTTTAGAACCTCTTGCGAAAGCAAATGTTCCCATTTTCCACATCAATGGTGACAGCGACACTGTGGTTCCCCTCGAAACGAATTCTGGCGAACTACTAAAACGTTACCATCAATTGGGAGGCATGATGACTCTTCGTGTGGTCAACGGGCAAGGACACAATATGTGGCCGGGCTGGTTTCAATGTCGGGAATTGATTGATTTTGTGATCCGTCATGCCGGAATTGACACATCCTGCCAATCAATACCAGGGAATGAAAGTACATGCACCGAATTATAAATTTCCCGCTCTCTCTATAAATTAACTCTACAACGCAACATGGCTAAAATAACACAATATACTGTGTCTTAATTCATGCATACCCATTATATATTGTGTTTAAAATATTAAATTGCGTTGTAGGGCTATGGGATTGGGGGCTTTTTCGTTTGATTCCACTTGAGCTATCAGTCGATTGAGGGGAATAATTCGGGGAGCCATAAAACACAAAGGCTTAGAGGATAAAACCCCTAATACTACTCCGACATATTATAGCCATTTAACATCTCAAATTCATGACCAGCAACTTGGCTATCTGGTGCCTGACATCTGGAAGCGAAGGCATGCTTCTGAGGCGTTGTTTTCTCCGCCAGCGCTCTGATGAGCGTATAGAACAACAGCACCGCGGCCACAAATTGGCCGCCATATTCAGAAGAAATACTCTCTCTCCAGTGTCGATTTGTCCTGAAGCCACTGCCTCCAGGCTGTCAGATTCATCTGTTTTTTTTCCTGCAGGCGCAGGAGTGTCAGATATCCATATGCCAGGAACACCAGGAGGACATGACGATGCCATCCTGTCCATGAGCGGCCTTCATGGTGATCCATGCCGAGTTCTTCTTTGAGTTGTTGGTAGCCATGCTCTATCCAGTACCTTTCATGGTAGAGACGCGCAAGATCAATCGTCGGCATGTATTGTGGCATATTGCTGAAAAAGTAGCGCAGTTCATGTTCGCCATCTGCCAATTGGCGACGCTCAATCAGCAGCCAAACCTGTTCGTGCAGATTCCCCTGACGCCAGCCGTGAGCCGGCCATACCCTGAGAGATACGGCCACCACCAGCAACGGCTTGTCACGGGAATCGCGCCTTAACTCCAGACGTTGCCAAGCATCATCTGCAATGCTTTCACCCAGCGCCGAGAGTTTGACCGGTTCCGGGTTTGTAGCAATGATGTTGGGACGGGTGCGAGGACGCCCCCGTTTCTGCTCTTTGACAGGTGCAATCTCAAGAACTGGGGCTTCCAGGAAAACTTGAGTGTTGGAGTAGACGCCCAGGATGTAGCTCTCGCCGTTTGAGTCGAGCTCTTGACGGAACTCAGGTATGTTGCCATACCAACCATCGGAAAGAACTGCCCTATGAGGTACACGATCTTTTCGTGCCAGATCAACAAAATCAAGGGCAATGCGCCACTTCGGCCTGTAACGGGCAGATTCCGGCATCCTTGTCTTTTTACGCTTTGCGATGCAATCATCATTGTCGGCTTGGTCCCATGACTCCGGAATGAAAAGCTCCATCGCGTACGGCCATGCAACATCGCAACCAACATATGTCATGCTTACGCCAATCTGGCAGTTGTCGGTCTTCCCGGAAGCGCCGCAGTACTGACGGGCAACACAAGCACTATCACGCCCCTTCTTTGGAAACCCGGTGTCGTCAAGAACCAGAATGCCCAAAGGGTCGGCTGTGGCGGACAGCATCGTGCGCCGGTATTGGGCAGCAACACCCTGCTCATTCCATTTGACATCACTGAGCAAACGCTGCATACTTCGCTCAGATGCGTTCACCTTCTCAGACATGGGCTCAACTGACTTGCGCTCTCCATCCATGAGAAGTCCGGTGACGTAGTTTTCAGCCAGTTCACGGCTTTCAGAACGATTAAAGTAGCCGAAAAATGGCTTCATGTACTCATCAATGCCAGGACATATGATTTCTGTAGCCATGTCCAGAAATTATCACGTGTTCGCCTTTAAAACAAGCTATAAATTGTCGGAGTAGTACTAATTTTGTTTAACAAATTCAAACCACTTTTTCAAAACGAGAGCCCTTTGCTTAACAACTGGAGTCATCATTTCGTCAGCATCACCAGCGCGCATTAATAAATACATGGTACCAGGTTCTGTATATTTATTATCAAGCAGTCGAGAATTGAAGCCAATTGACTTGTCTCTCTCTTTAATCCAAGCAAGTTGCGACTCCTTGAGCAAATTCTTTTCTTTCGCACCAAGGATTTTCATTAGCTTATTGTAATAAATATTTAATTCTCTATCCCACATTTCATAGCCAATAAAACAAGGGACACCACCAGAACCTCCACCTGTATTGTCAAGGCAATACTGAGTATATTTTTTATAACTTGATTCAAATTCATTGATGAATTTGAAGGATTCCAATGTTTTGAAATCATCTATTTTTTTGTATTGATATTCAAAAGCAAACGAATTTGATGTTGTCATGAATAACGCAACCACACAAAATATTTTTAAGGTATTCAACATGTAAGCCTCACCTTTCTTTTTGTGCATAATCGCGGCGCTGACCGGCGGCGGGAGCCGTTCAAGGCCAAGCATGACTGTTATCCGAGCTTAGGAGCTCCATTTCATGGGCGAAATGACTGTGATAAGAAGCAGAGGATTCCCTCAGCTCACAGCCTTCTTTGCTCACGATGATCCTTTTCCCCAACCCCCTTCCCCGCAGCTCTGTTTTCACTCCTTCGACAAACGACAGACTCCCTACAGCAATACTCCCGGACCACTTCTCCTGCCTTGCACTGAATCTTTCCCCAAGAGCATCCAACGTATGCAGCTTTCCTGCCCTTGCGCTGATTGTATTCCTGAGCCGTTCGACCGGCTGCCAGTTGCACGGTCTTTGGAATGACTTCACCGCCGTCTTTGTCATGGACGAGGAGATGGATATGGTTGGATGTAGCCATGTAGTTGAGGATTGTGGCTCCATACCGCTTCTTGGCCTCAAACAGCCACTCGAGCCACCTGCTGCGATCCCTGACAAACTTGAGCAGGAATTCCTTCTGTGGCATCGGTGGGTGATGTGCCATACATGGCCCGATATGTAGTGCCTGTTTGCTCTTGGCATGTGCTGATGGTCCTTGGCTTAGCTGCAGCATTTCATGGCCAGAATGGTCACGCTAAGACCCCGTAGGATATCTTTCTTAGATGTTTCCTGCATAAATTCAGCCCGTTCAATAGGTCCGACCCCGCATGCCGCGCATGCCCGCCCAACGGCTTGTTGGGCAGCGTCTCCAAGATGGAGCAGGACCCTACGGGAGCCGTTTGAATAGGAGGCTCACCGCCGGATGTGTCCAACCCTGTGTAGAGTAGAATTCCTCG
>JAPLJE010000341.1:0-20950 GCA_026388755.1 Deltaproteobacteria bacterium
TGAGATCATTGAAAAGGGAGAGGATTTAATTGTCCAGGACCAATAACTCTTCAGATCCCGGCTATCCGGTTGCGATAACCGGAATCGGCATGGTAACCCCCTTGGGGATTACCACAAAATCGTGTTGGGAAAACCTGCTTCTGGGGAAATCGGGGATTACCCGCATTACCAAATTTGATTCGAAAAACTGTTTGACTCAAATTGGCGGCCAGCTTCCAGAATCGTATCTGGAATGGGAAAATAGCCATATTCCTAAACGCATGACAAAGCAGACCATCCAGACGACCCGAATTTTTCGTCTTTGTGCGTCGGATGCAATTCAGGACAGCGGACTTGAAGTGGACAGCCTCAACCTGAAACGCTGTGCAGTGGTGGTCGGAACGAGCGGCGCCAGTGTCAGAAGTCCGGAAGATCATGAAACAGGACTCGATAAGTACAAGATTATTCGGGAAATGTTCAATGCGATTCCCGCAAGGGTCAGTCTGGATTATGGGTTTCAGGGGCCTTCATTTACCTTGTCTTCATCCAGTGAATCCGGAGTCTGTGCGGTTGCCAGGGCGTATGATGCGATCCGATGGGGAAAGGCCGATCTGGTGGTAACCGGTGGGGTGGATACCCTTCTGACGCAGAACTTCATCAAGCGGTTCGGCAGGTTCAACCTGCTGACCGCGGATAATGCATTTCCGGAAAAAGCCATAAAACCTTTTGATTTGTACCGAAGCGGTTTTGCGCTTTCAGATGGCGGTTGTGCTCTGATTCTGGAATCGGCTTCTCACGCCATTCAGCGTAACGCCCGTATGTACGCCTGGATCACGGGTTATGGCAGTTTCACCGATGCAGGGCAAACAGCGCTTTCGCATGAGAAAATGGCAAATACCCTATTGGGGGCTCTGAAAAATTCAGGGCTCAGACCTGATCATATCGGCTATATCTGTGCAAATGGTACGGCCACAATTAACAATGACCGCTGTGAAACGCTGGCGATTAAGTCGGTTTTTGGCGACATTGCTTCCCACCTTCTGATCAGCGCCACCAAGTCCATGCTGGGCCACATGATGGGGGCTTCCGGTGTTGCGGACATTGCTATTGCCTCTCTGGCGCTACACACAAAACAAATCCCTCCGACCATTAATTATTCAGATCCTGATCCGGAATGTGATCTGAATTATGTCCCCAATAAAATGATTGAAGTCAGTTCCCTGAAAGCTGCCATGACACAGGACTTCGGTTTCGGAGGACATCACTGCGCCATGGTATTGGAAAAAACACTTCAGGATCAAAAAATTGAATAACGGCTGCCCCATCGATGCGCTATCCTGATACCAAAGCTGAATCCTCTCCCATAGGCATTTTAATCCCCGGAATCGGCATTTCTTATGCGGATGCTGTGAGATCCATGAAAAATGAATCCCGGTTTCAGCAATATTGTCAGATCGCTGGATTTGATGCCGGTTATCTGAATAATCAAACGTCTCCATATGAGATCAACGACACCCTGGACACCCAGAAACTGTCTTATGTGGTCAATTGTGTGATGTGCGACCAGTATGAGAAAAAACAAATACGCATGGATTATGTGGTTGGATACAGTATGGGCATTTATGCCGCACTTTATTGCGGCGGCTATTATGCATTTGAAACCGGTTTGCAGATTCTTGAAAAAGCATTTGAACTGATCCGCGACTATTGTGAGTCCACTCCTTATGACTATGGAATGGGACTTATACTGGGATTGACTGAATCCGAAATCCGGGGACTGCTGTTTAGTGGCGTGGGAGAAGGTATTGATATTGCGGTTTACAATGGAATACGCGGTTTTGTTGTTGCAGGCGTCAGAGAAAAAGTTCAGACCTGTCTGCAAAAAGCCCTGTCATTTGGGGCTCTGGGCGTTAAGGCGATTCATACCCATCATCCGTATCACACGCTGTTGTTAAATGAAACCTTTATGCCATTTTCCCGGTACCTGAGTACCCTTTCGTTTGCAGTTCCATCCCACAAAGTGCTTTCACCCATAGACGGAGATGTGGTGACAGCAGAGAATGCGGCCAATGTCATTGCAACAGCACTCTGCACCCCCCTTCATTTTGAGAAGGTGATCCACGTTCTGGCTAACGACCTTCATGTGCAACACTGTTATGAAACCAGTCCGATTAAATCCATGCGAAATCTGGTTCGATACATTAATCGGCATATTCGTATTCACTGTCTTCATGAGGAAACGGTATGAAGCATGTTGGTATCATTGGTTATGGGAAAATGGGCGCTGCGATCTTCAAACTTTTTGCGGCAAGGCCTTATTCGATTACGGTTGTCACTGAAACCCGGCAGGAAGCTTTGGATGCAGCCGATGGTTTTTTCAAAAAACTGGAACGGTCTTTTAAACGTAAGTCCATCTCAGAGAAAACCTATTATTTTCAGAAAAGCGCCATACGATTTACCCATTGCCTTGAAGAACTGGCTTCGGCAGATCTTGTGATTGAAGCGGCTTTTGAGGACTTCCAGATTAAGACGGCAATATTTAACCGTCTGGAATCTTTTGTGGATTCCCATACACTCATTGTTACCAACACCTCGTCCCTGTCCATTCGGAATTTGTCGCTGGGATTCCGATATCCGGACCGATTTTGTGGATTTCATTTTTTCAATCCAATTCCCCTGATCAATCTGGTTGAAATTATCAAAACAGATCACACTGCACCTGAATTGATTGCAAATCTGCGGTCTGTTTCAAGGGAAATCGGCAAATTTTCCATTTCGGTTAATGATGCTCCGGGTTCTGTGATCAATGCCATTCTGGCTTATTACTATATTGAGGCAATTTATCTTCTGGAAGATGGTGTGATACTGCCATCGGAAATCGACAGGATATCTAGGCAATTTTTCTATGTAGGGCCCTGTGAATCCCTTGACATCATCGGCATTGATTTCTTTGTTTCGGCGTCAAAAAATGCAATCCAGGCGGGGACGATCTATCCCATTCGACAGTATTTGAAGGACCGGGGAAATGAGCCGGATATTCAGGTTGATGCCAGCACCGAAATCAGGCTTCCTTTTTTGCTTGAGAAGTTGGTGACTACCGGCAGATGGGGTCGGAGAGTTTCAAGAGGTATCTATTGTTATGAGGATGCCTCCATGGATGAAGCCATGAGTTTTTATCAGGAACCAGGGAGGTCTTTCAGTGCTGCGGCGGCTGCCGAAAGGGATTCCCTGGTGGCACTGAGATTGCTGTATGCCATTTTTAATGGCTGTCTGTTTTCGCTTTTTCATCAGATGGCTTCCAGGGAAGATATTGACTGCGGTGTAAAAGAAGTTCTTCATATGAAAAATGGGCCTTTTGCCATGATGAAAGACATCGGAACCGCAGCCCTTGAGAAGAATTTTGATTTCCTGCATCAACGTGCCGGGAAAAGGTTTGCCCGGTCAGGCTCAATCCGTTTGGAGTCCATACTTTTGTAGCGCTGGGATTGTCATGAAATCAATCATTGCCTTGAAGCAGGTATCCAAAACTTATCATTTGGGGGGTACCGAAGTCCATGCTCTTCAGGAAATCAATCTGGATATCGATCCAGGCGAATTTGTTGCGGTCTGGGGTCCTTCGGGTTCCGGGAAGACCACATTGATGAATCTGATCGGTGTCATCGATGAACCTTCGTCAGGACTGTTGATCTTGAACGGTCATGATATTTCCGGACTTTCAGACAATGAGAAATCTGTACTGAGAAATCTCTCTATCGGGTTTGTGTTTCAGCAATTTAATTTGATACCGGTTCTATCTGCTCTGGAAAATGTGATGTTGCCGCTTCAGATCCGGGGAATTTCTCAGTCAGAGTCCAGAAAAACCGCCATGAACCGGCTGGATCAGGTCGAGCTTTCCGAATTTGTTACCCACCGGCCGGATAAACTTTCCGGCGGGCAACAGCAGCGAGTTGCCATTGCCAGGGCTCTAGTGACCAATCCCCATCTGGTTATTGCCGATGAGCCAACGGCCAATCTGGATTCCAAAACTGCCATGAAAGTCATTGGGCTGATGCGAAAGCTGAACACGTCCGAAGGAACAACCTTTATTTTTTCAACCCATGATCAGCGGCTACTGGACAATGTTTCCAGACGCATTCATCTGGCAGATGGACGGATATTGGAGGAATAAGCGTCAATGACTGCATGGATTAAGATTGCCTTAAGGAATTTGATCAAAAACCGGAGACGATCCCTTTTTACCATGCTGGCCATTATGCTGGGCTTTGCCGCGGTAAATTTGTTTGGCGGCTTTACCACTTATATGTATCAGGCTAATCGCGAAGGATCCATTTATTCGGCTTTTCAGGGACATTTAACCATCGTGCGGAAAGGTTTTTTTGAAAACGACCGGACCGATCCCCTGAGGTTACTGCTGACAACGCAGGAAATGTCGGAAATCCGGGATGCCTGTCAGAAAATCTCCGATGTCGTGCTGGTGACACCACAACTGCGTCTGAATGGGCTGATTACCGATGGAAAAGTTTCCACCATCTATATTGCACAGGGCTATGTTCCCTCTTCTCAGGATGCATTTATGAAGCGAACCCAGTTGAAATTAATGGAGCCTTTCGAAGGAAAAAAGCTTCAAGATGAAGCGGAAAACGGCATTGGAATTTCGAGAGGGCTATCACGGGTTCTAAACCTGAAAATTGGATCCGAAGTGGTGCTCATGGCAACCACCGCAGAAGGACAGATGAATGCCATGGATGCCGAAATTTATCAGCTTTTCGATTCCCCTGCAGCCGGTCTGAATGACCGGCTCATTCGTGTACCGTTCCGCTTTGCCCAACAGCTCTATGATACCAGTGGCGCGCATGTGATGTCGGTCCTTCTGGATAAAACCGGTCAGACGGAGTCAGTTCGGAATCAGCTTCAGAAAATCTTTGAAGAAAAGCAGATGCGTATCGAGGTCAAGACATGGAATGAGCTTAGTGAATGGTATACAAAGGTAAAGAACATGTTTGACATCATTTTCCTTTTCCTGTTTATCATTGTGTTTATCATTGTGACCATGAGCGTCGTCAATACGATGAGCATGGCTGTGCTGGAACGCACCCGTGAAATTGGAACACTGCGCGCAGAGGCGTGCTATTTCTGTTTGCCGTTGAAAGTTTCCTGATCGGCATCGGAGGGGTTGTCGGGGGATCGCTGCTGAGTTTTGCAGCATTGCAGGGGATCAATTACTTCAAGCCCATGTGGACTCCTCCGGGAATAACGGTGCAGATTCCCCTCCGCATCATTTTTACAGTTGAATTTTTTTGTTACAGCAGTGGTTTTTTGCTGATCCTGTGCCTGGTGGCATCATTGATTCCGGCCAGAAGAGCCGCCAATCAGAATATTGTGGATGCCTTGGGTCACGTCTGAGTTCATCGGAGCAGATTCCTATTCTTGGAGATTTTTGATATGCTGAACTGGAGATGGATAGTCGCAGGTGTTTTTCTGGTGTTCGTGATTGCGGGGGCAGGCATTTCGTCCGACCAGATGACCTCAAGAGAGATATTGTCCCGTGCCGATATGGCCAGAGGAAATCTTGAAGGGGTGAAGTGGCTGGTCAATATTGTCTCGATCGAAAACAATACCGGCCAGAGCCGAAGCCTGAATGTCCTGGCGAGGGGGTATGATTTTCTGGGTATCATGACAGAACCTCCCAAAGTCAAGAATCAAAAAATCATCATGATTGACCATAACATGTGGTACACCAAACCCGGGCTGAAGAAACCGGTCCCGGTTTCTTCCCGACAGAAGCTGATTGGTGGCGCCGCCTATGGGGACATCGCGGCAACCAATTATGCAGATGATTATGCGCCGAATCCTATGCCGGATGAGACCATCAACGGTGAGCTGTGTTATGTGTTCAATCTGAAGGCTGTGAGTAAAAAGTCGACTTATGACCAGATCAAATACTGGATATCGAAAGAGCGAATGGTCGGTGTAAAGTCAGAGTTCTATACCGTTTCCGGAAAACTCTTTAAAACCGCTTTGTTTGAATACGACAACCAGATTGTCATTGAGAACAAACCCAATCCCTTCATTTCCAAAATGACCATCACAGATGCCTTGGTTGAAACAAACATCACTGCCCTGATTTTCAACGATAATAAGCTGGTCAGGGTTCCGGATTCAACATTTGATATGAATGTGTTTTCAGAGCAATAAGAAATCGGGAGGCAACTCTGCGGTGATTTCATGGAATGCATTCTGTATCACGTTATTGCTGGCGATTATCGGTATATGGGGGGCTCTGGAGACGTTTTCAGCAGAACTCCCGTCCCTTTCGGCTGCTGAAGACTCGCAACAATCCGCTGGTTCGGTCTGGACTGGCGAGTTGGCGGACGGGTTTAAATACCTGTTTAAGACCGTGCTTTCCGGTTCGGTAATTCAGCCATCGGATTCATCGCAAAATCCCCATAACGATTTTCTTCAGATTCCTCGCTACATCCTTAAAGGTGAATTTCGTCCGGACTTTTCCCTGGCGTTTCGAGACATTAAATTGAGCATTAAACCCAGGTTTGTCGGATTCTGGCAGGAGTGGGAGGATGGCCCGCTGAAAGGCCAGGATAAAACCAATGATGATATCTATGTCAATGAATGGCTGGCCAGCTACAAGCTCCATGAAAACTGGTTCGTATCGTATGGAAGGGAGAATCTCCAGTGGGGTCCGTCGTTTCTGTTGTCGCCATCCAATCCATTTTTTAGGGATAATGGGCAATCCAATCCCCGGCAGGAGGTTAAGGGAATGGATTTTACGCGTACTCTCTGGGTGATGAGTCCGGCGTGGACCCTGTCGTTGATTGGCAATGTCGGCAAAGGGGAACAGACTTTCCTGTATGAATTCGAACCCACCTATGCGATTAAAATAGATTACACGGCATTTCGAAAATATGGCAGTCTGATCGGTTCATACACCGAGAATGACCGATTCCATCTCGGCGGTTTCGGCGGATGGACGGTTTCCGATGGCTTGATGCTCTACACTGAGGGAAGCATTTCCCCAGGTACAAATGCACTGTACCCCCGAACGACGTATTTTCAGCCGCTTGACCTGGAATTAATCCGAATGGTGGCTGCAAAAAATGATTCGGCAGCCCTTGAGGCCTTAATGCTGTTTGGCGGGTCTTATACTTTTGAATCGGGCCAGGCGGTAACCGCTGAATATGTTTTCAACAGCGCCGGATATTCCCGTGAAGAGGCTGAATCATACTATCAATACAGACGGGTGGCTTCCCGATTTTACGGTTATCCTTACCCCATCGGAGATCTTACGAAACTTGCCCTGCTGCAGACGCTGGATCCCAAATTAAGGCTTCTCCGGCAGAATTATCTCATGCTGCAGTATCAGGAAACACAAATCTGGGAAAAGCTGAATCTGCTGATTCGCTATACCATTAATCTTGATGACACATCCAGTCAGCTTATTTCCATGTTGGGATACGATCTCGGGGATCATACGCAGCTTTTTCTGATTGGAAACCAGAACATCGGAAATACGGAAACCGAATTTGGATCTTTTTATGAATATGGCGTAACAGTTGGTATTGAATATATATTTTAGGAGGAAAACCATGGCGGTGATTGAATATATTGTGGATGGACATGTGGCTGTTGTCACCCTGAACAGCGGAGAGAATCACTTTAATCCATCATTTTTACAAAGTTTTTTATCTGTTCTAGATGAAGTTGAAAGCAAAACCGAAGCCACAACAATAGTGGTGACATCATCTCATGAAAAGATTTTTTCCAACGGTATTGACCTGGAGTGGCTGGTTCCGGTCATTCAGAAAGGGGATGTCCTGGGCGCGAAGGCTTTTTTTTATCTGTTAAACCAGTTATTTAATGCAGGCGGCGCCATTCTTTGCTGTGCGTTCGATTTCCGGTTCATGCGCTCGGACAGAGGCTTTTTTTGTTTTCCGGAAGTGGATCTGGGGATCCCTTTTTTACCGGGGATGAATGCCCTGTTGAAAAAGGCCATTCCCATGTATAAACTCGAAGAAATGGAATATACCGGAAACCGTCTGACAGCTGCGGCGTGCGAACAGCATCACATCATTACTCAGGCCTGTACCATTCAGGATCTGATGCCGCAGACCCTGTCATTTGCAAAATCCGTGAACAAGAAGCGGGCAGTGGTTCAGGAGATGAAACTGCGACTGAACAAGGATATTGTCCATGCCATCGATGTCGAAGATGTGCCGTTTATCGAGTCCGGAAAATTCAATATCGGATAACCTGTCACGACCAGTCGGCCGCAACCTCTTTAATTGTTGAAAAAGGCCATCGATGAAATTCCTGATAACCGGCGGAACCGGATTTGTCGGATCATTTCTGACACAGCAGTTACTGCAGAACAAACATGAAGTCACCGTTATCGGGCGCTCATCGGCGCCTGTCGTTCGTTCTGGGCATTTTCATGCGATTTCTGCGGATACAACCCGAAAAGGTTCCTGGCAGAATGCGCTGAAGGATGTGGATGCTGTGGTCAATCTGGCGGGAATGTCCATTTTTCAGCGCTGGACGCCCGCCTACAAGCAGCAGATCTACGACAGCCGTATTCTTACCACACGTCATGTCGTTGAGGGAATGCCCGGCGATCAGTCTCAGACCCTGATCAGCACATCAGCAGTCGGTTATTATGGCAGCAGAGGGGACGATATCCTTACGGAAGTCGAACCCTGCGGCAGAGATTTTTTGTCCCGGGTGGGAAAAGACTGGGAACACGAGGCGTTTGAAGCAGAGAAAAAGAATGTCCGGGTCGTTGTAGCGCGCTTTGGCGTGGTGCTGGGCAGGTCCGGCGGCGCACTGAAGCAGATGCTGACGCCATTTAAGTGGGTTGTCGGTGGGCCGATGGGCAGCGGCCGGCAATGGTTTTCCTGGATACACATCGCGGATCTGCTGGCCGGCCTGATGTTTATGCTGGAAAACCCGAAGCTTCAGGGGCCGGTGAATCTTTGTTCGCCGGTTCCGGTTACCAGCGGGGAGCTGGCCAGAACCCTGGGTGCTGTACTTGGCAGACCTGCCGTCATCCCCGCGCCTTCAATTGCACTTCGGCTCTTTCTGGGGGAATTTGCCGAAACGCTCCTGGCCAGCCAGCGCGCCATTCCCGAAAAACTGCTCAAGTCCGGCTTTGTATTCAGATTTCCAGACTTGAAAGATGCGTTAACCGATCTGAGCCAGTCCCAGTTCAGCTAATTTATCGGCGGTTGGAATACCATTCGGGATCCATCCCCTGAAACGGTAATAGGGATCCAGCAGTTCTTCCAGATGACAAACCTTTCCTTTTGAAGGGCCGGCGGACATGGGTTCAGCGGTCATTCGAGGGGGAAGGGCCTCCTGTTTTCGGTCGAACCCGACCTGCTTGATAAACAGCCGCTCGGCATTATAAATACGCTTCCCTGCGATTTCAAGCTCTTCCAGGGTATCATCGCCATGGGGTAGTGGCGTAATTCAGCCCCATTCCCTGTATGCCTCTTGGATCATAGCCGGTGAAATCCGTGCCTTTGGATACCATGTCAATTCCTGATGGCCATATTGGGAGGCCAGCCTCAGACTGCCTTCGGCCAGGGTGTTGCCAAAGCCTTCCCGATATGCGGTCTGGCGAACCAGAGACACAACGGCATCCCATCTCCCCACTCTAGTGAGCGTCCGATTTCAACAACCGGCAAAATCCTTTCTCAACGAGATCCATGGCACAGGCCATGGTTGATCCCATGCTGATGGTATCCAGACCCAGCTCATTGCAAAAGTAGTTGGCCTTGGTCAGGGCGGCCAGGTCGCTGACCCCGCAGTCTGATCGGCGTAACCCGTTTCATACTCCGGCCCTTCGCCCTCGCCCTGATAGGGGCGGCTGAAGCAGGATTTTGCCTTTATCAGATATTTTCGGGTGAGCGTTTCTCCATAAATGGATTCCCATCCTTCAAAGGTTCCCTACTGAAAATTGTGCGTGGGGAAAACACCGAAATTCTGGGCACCCAAAACCGTTATGGCAGTTCCGTGAACTCTTAAAGTCGGCGGGTTCACGCGAGTGGCATCTTTGAATTTATGCCGGTATCGGTTGTTGATAGCTTAAAAAGCGGCTTCATCCGCCAGAGGGACATCGAATTTACCTCGAACAACGATGCCCTTGAGGTTTTTACTGTCCATCACCGCCCAACGTCTCCGCGTTGGCAGCTCTATCCCTGTCATTCATGCTGGATGCGATCAGCGACAGATTCTCTCCGGCAGGGCCAATCACCGATATTTTGGCTTATTCGTCGGTTTTCAATTTTAAGATATCATCTGCCTCATGGGTGGTTTTCCCCCAGATATGCGCTGCAGGGCGCAGTCCAGGATCATTCTGTTTTCAGGTTCCAGGGGATCACAGGCGGATTTGCTTTTTTAAGTAAATAATAAATCCCCAGATCCCTTCCGCCGATATAGTCCCTGGCAACTTTGGAATCCAGAACCTCCCTGGATATCGCTGAGCTGGATAAATTGACCCGTAAAATGGCGTATCTGAAACCATGCAAGGGTTTTGGAATATCAGACATCGTTATTTCCCCCTTTCCAGAGTAAAAACGAAAGTGAATGAAATAGATGATGCTACGGATTTATTGACAAATTGAATATTATTTCGTATTCGAGACCTGTCTTAAAAACTTTGAATAAATATTATGATGATCCGTATTTTCATTCAGGCAAAAGGTAACCCTATTTTATCGCTTGCATCTCTTGTCCCTAAAAAATGTAACGCCTGTGAAGAGGTCTTAGTGGGTAAATATTATGAATATAAATCAATCGTAACAATTGCTGATACAAATTTGTATCAGCACATGGACTTTAAAAATTATTTTGATTTGCAAGGAATTGTTCGAGGGCTGTGGGTTAAGGATGCTGTTGTTGATGGAATGGAAAGTCTCATGAACAGCGTTTTCCTGATCACCAAATCTGCTCATTGCGATTTTATTAAAGATTTTTATCTCTTTGATGAAATACTCGTTCGGATGCAAGTGAAAAACATCAAACACATCAGTGCTGAAATTGTATTCCATTATTACCACAGCCAAACAATGGAATTACATGCCAAGGGTTATCAAAAGATTGTTTTTGCCGATAGTCATCATAAAATCTGCAGAATCCCTGAAAATTTCAAAAAAGCCGGGATGGAATTTTCAATGGGTCCTTGAATTATTGAACCGATGATAATTTATCCTCCTCAAAAAATCAGGTGCTAATCTCCTGTTTGCTTATAAGGATATTGTGCCTTCAATGACGGCATCATCGGGAACTACGGCTGGTATTCCGCCGGAGTGCTGAATAACGACGTCTCCTTTCAGGGCAATGTGATTTCCAAAAAAGACATCACCTTTGACAGTGAGCGATTTGCAGTACAGCAGAGATGGCGGGCCATAAGGGAATCTTTTCCCAAATTCATCAATTCGGCCATAATATTTTGGATCCAGATCTATTTGAATCTGATCCAACCGGCGTTCCGGGTTTACTTCCAGACCGCAGGTGTCGGAATAGGTAAAGCAATCCGATCGAATGGCCAGAAGCTCATTGCATTTTTTGACCGGGTAAAAGCGAGATCTGGGGACAACGACGGCGTCCGCACCCTCAAAAAGCGAGATAGCCGAGCCCATGGCTGTTTCGATCTGGTAGACGGCGGGACTATTGTCGTCACGGGGATTCAGGGTCTTCGGATTCAGGATCATGGGCAGGCGAACATTTCCCTGGATATCAATCAGCTTTTTGACATATTCCAGGTTGACCCAGATGTTGTTGGTGTTAAAATAGCGATAACGGGTAATGTCTCTGCTGATATCCAGCTCATCATCCGGACACTGGGCAACTTCACGCAAGATAAGTCTTCCGTCCCGGTGAAACGCCAGATGCCCGCCTTTAAAGTCCGCAGGGGTCCGCAGCGACACTTCCATCATGAACGGAAGCGCTTTTTCAGAAAAATATCCCAGCAGGGTTTCGTCCATCGTGGCGCCAAGATTGTCCGAGTTGGCGATGAAGGCGTATCGAACCCCTTCATTAAGCAATTGATCCAGAACGCCCGAAGTGAAGAGAGCGGCATAAATATCCCCATGTCCCGGGGGATTCCATTCCATGTCCGGGTTTTTTGGCCAGATGGCTGGTGAAAAATCGTTTTGCTGGATCTTGGGGAACTTGTTCTGGACAAAACACAGCGGAGGCTGCTTGAGATGAAGCAGGTTTAAAGTCGCTAACGTGTCGGCATGAGTGTTGAAGCTATTCATGAATGCCAGGCGGATTCGGCGGACCTCAGCCAGCTGGACAATGATTTCCAGGAATGATTTTCCGTCCCGGGCTTCCAGCAGGGATTTGGCGCAGGTAAGGCCCATACTGGTCCCCAGTCCGCCGTTCAGAACAATCATGACAGCGTGAGGCAGCGCCTTTTTGCCTGCGCTGGCAAAAGAATCAAATTGAGCGGAATCGGCGATTTCATGGGATTCAACCGGCCGAATGTCTTTGTTGAATATCAATCCTTTATCCCCGGTCAATACTTTTTCGTAGTACCAGGCAAAGGTGTCGATTACAACGGGCTGAAGCCCGGCTGTTTTCATTTTTGAGATAAATGCAGGAAGATGTCCGGATTCAATAGCCATGAATAGCTCCTTACTGGCCCCCCCCTTTTTTTCAAGGGGGGGATTCTTGTTTTAAGCTAATGACATTGAGGAATAAGGTTTAAACCCAATTACTCTATACCTTCTATCCATCCCATTGTATCCGGGGCTTTTCCATATTGGATATCGGTCATGGCTTTATACAGCTTGTTGGCGATTTGCCCGACAGTTCCATCTCCGATCGAAATGACCTGCTCGCCGTATTTGAGCTCGCCTACGGGCGAAATGACGGCGGCCGTGCCGGAACCGAAAATCTCCTGCAATTTTCCAGAAGCATGGGCAGCCATCACTTCGTCGATGCTGATCTGTCGCTCGGCTGTTTTAAGCCCCCAGGATTTGGACAGCGCCAGAACGGAATTCCGGGTGATGCCCGGCAGGATGCTGCCGTTAAGCGCTGGAGTGATAATCTCGCCATCAATCACAAAAAAGATGTTCATGGCGCCGACTTCTTCAATATACTTCTGCTCCACCCCATCCAGCCACAGCACCTGCGTATAGCCTTTTTTATGTGCAACATCCGCCGCAAACAAGCTGGCCGCATAATTGCCCGGTGTTTTGGCTTCCCCGACGCCGCCGCGCACTGCCCGAACATGATTGCGGGTGACCCATATCTTGACAGGATTGAATCCAGCGGAATAATATGCGCCAACTGGTGACAGTATGACAAAAAACCGGTAGGTGTGAGATGCCCTTACGCCTAGAAACGGGTCTGTGGCAATGATCGTTGGCCGGATATACAAGGATGTGCCGGGTGCCCCGGGAACCCAGTCTTTTTCCAATCGGATCAGTTCTTTTAACGCTTCTACCCCAAAGGCCTCATCAATTTCGGGAATACAGAGCAGATGGGATGAGCGGTTCAGCCGTTTGTAATTGTCCCTGGGTCTGAAAAGCTGAATAGCGCCTGAGCCGGTTCGGTAAGCCTTGAGTCCCTCAAATACCGCCTGGCCGTAGTGAAGTACCATTGTGGCCGGATCCATTTGAATCGGTGCATAGGGCTCAATCCGGGGATTGTGCCATCCTTTGTCCGGATGGTAATCCATGTTGAACATGTGATCCGTAAAAATGGTTCCAAACGCCAGTGGATTGGAAACATCAGGCTTTGCCTTTAAACGGTTAGCTTTGGTGATGGTCAGTTGCATATCAGCCTCCTAATAATATCCTTCGCAATATCCCGCCCTGTTGGGGCTATATCAAAAAAAGTCGGTTTTTGACAACTGAGGCAGTAAGCATCTGCTTCGGTTGTCAAAACCCCTTATGGACTGATAGCGATTGTTGTGATTAAAATCAAGGACTAATATGAATGGATATGAAAATAAATCAATTTTTTGAGCGGGTTTGATATGATTTTTTCCAGGGGGAGCGTTGAAGCTCGTTATAATTCGAAAGCGCCAGATACAGCGCCCCGACAGCCAGCTCAGCACAATGAAAGTGATCTTCAGGAAGTGTTTCAAGGTATTCGGCAACCGCTTCAGGGGCAATTTCCCATGCCTCGCCAATTGTTTTTCCCTCGGCAAGAAAGGCAACCGTATTGGCGCAGGCAGTCGTATTCATGCAACCCATTGTATGAAACGAGACGGTTTCAATGGTCTCTCCACGGGTTTTGAGAAAGATTTCGGTTGTATCCCCGCAATCGCCTGTTTTTTTTCCATACCCATCCGGACCGGCGAGGATCTCGCATCGGTCGGTTCGAAAAGCCATTTCCAGATATTTCAGTGAATGGCTCTGCCAGAAATCATTCGTATCTTCGCTCATCATCCGTCATCTCGTGGTTTTCAAGCAATAATCAACCAAAGGCAGCGTCCGGCATGTCCATGACTGCGCTGCTGCCAATTGAAATGGCCTTCATCCTGCCAAGCGTTCCGGGAAGAACCGAAAGTATGTAGTATTCGGCGCATCGAAGCTCTCCTTCATAAAATACAGCTTGTTTGTTATCCTGTACAGCTTTTTTTCGGGCTGCTTCATCAAGGCTTCCGGCAAGCTTTTCCAGTTTTGGAGCGGCGACGGTCGCCCGCCACAGATGCATCCAGGCCATGATGACATCGCCTGTGATTTCAAGAAAAGGAAGTGCAAAGGAAAATGCCGTCATCACCTTTGGGGACATGGCATTCATTCCCAGGGCCATGGCGACTTCGCCAAGTCGATTCACCCCTTTTTCCATTTGTTCCGCCAATGGTTTCAGCACAGGGATGGATCTGGCGTCTGCAATGGTTTTTTGAATTTCTTCCAGAAGACTCATGAAATACTTGCCTTGTTTCATCCCCAGTTTTCTACCCAGAAAGTCCATGGCCTGGATGCCGTTGGTGCCTTCATAAAGGCTGGTGATTTTACAGTCGCGAAGGAGCTGCTCAACCGGATATTCTTGGGTATAGCCATATCCGCCATAAACCTGAACTGCCTGTGTGCAGACTTCAAAGGCTCTGTCCGTACAATACGACTTAATTATCGGTGTCAGGACTTCGATCAGCCCCTGATAGCGGTCTTTGGTTTCCGGGTCACTTGAAGTCGCCACCCGGTCAAAGCAGGAGCCGACATAATACAAAAAGCTGCGCATTCCGTCCACATTGGCCTTCATCCATAACAGCATTCTGCGGACATCCGGGTGGTTGATGATGGCAGTCGAGGGAGCAGCCGGATCCATCATGGACAGCAGGCTCTTCCCCTGAATCCTCTCCCTGGCGTAATTCAGCGCATGCATATAGGCGGCGCTGGCCATTGAAAACCCCTGAAGGCCAACTCCCAGCCTGGCTTCAAGCCCCGGCATTTGCCCTTTCCCCCAAGTGTCAGGCTGCAGGTGGCGCTGCCGTGTATCCCCAGTTTCTCTTCGATGCCGGTGCACGCAACATCGTTGGACTCGCCCAGGCTGCCGTCTTCATTGACCCATATCTTGGGAACGATGAACAGGGAGATTCCACGAGTCCCGGCAGGTGCTCCTTCAATGCGGGCCAGGACCGGATGAATGATGTTTTCGGTCAGATTCTGCTCGCCTCCGGTGATAAAGATCTTGTTTCCCGTAATGCTGAAGGTCCCATCCGGATTCCTGACAGCGGAAGTGGTCAGGGCTCCGACATCAGATCCTGCCTGAGGTTCGGTCAGCAGCATGGACCCGCCCCATTTGCCGGTGTACATGTTTTTGAGAAACAGTTGTTTCTGGCGTTGGGTTCCGAAGACTTCGATAAGCTTTCCGGCTCCGTGGCAAAGGCCGGGATACATGCCAAAAGCGCAGTTGGCGCCATTGAAATATTCGGCGATGGCCAGTGCAACGGTGACCGGCAGCCCCTGTCCGCCGACTTCGGGATCATCCAACATCGCGATCCATTCACCTTCCCGGTACAGCTTGAATGCCCGGTGAAAGGACTCCGGTACCTTAACAACACCGTTTTCAAATCGGCACCCTTCCCGGTCGCCTGCGGCGTTGATGGGCAGCAGCTCTTTTATCGCCAGGTTTCTGGCCTCGCTTAATATTAAATCGAGGGTTTTTCGATTAAACCCGGCAAATTTTTCATGTTTGATCAGCTTTTCCACTTCAAGTTGCTCATATAGGACAAAATCCATGTCCCGTCGATCCGATATTTCCTGTGCCATTTTCTGTGTACTCCTGTTGTTTTTAAAGACAGGCTGAAGTTTATAATCTCCGCATTCAGCCTTCTTCTTCAGCCTGTCCAGGTTGTGACTGTTATAGAATAAATCTGGAGATGATCTCCTTCATGATTTCGGTAGTTCCGCCGCCAATGGAAAGAATCCGGTTGTCCCGGTAAAGCCGCTCGACCAGATACCCACGCATAAAACCGTATCCGCCAAAAATCTGTACCGCATCGTAAGTGACCTTGTCGCTGACGTTGCAGGCAAAGTTCTTGGCCATGGAGATTTCCTTGATCTGGTCAACGCTGGCATCGATCCTGGCTGCTATCCGGTAAGTAAATTCACGGCTCACCTCAACCATAGTAGCCATATCCGCCAGCTTGTGGCGGGTGACCTGAAAGGACTTGAGGGATTTTCCAAAAGCCTTCCGCTCTTTTGAATATTGAATGGATGCCTCCAGTGCAAGCTGAGCGGTCATATTGGCGATGATTGCCAGCTGAAGCCGTTCGGACTGAAAATTTCCCATGATGCCATAAAATCCCTGGTTTTCCTCTCCCAGTAAATTGTCCACCGGAACCCTGCAGTTGTCAAAATAAATCTGTGCCGTATCCGATGACCACCACCCTGTTTTTTTCAGCTTTTCGGATACGGAATAGCCCGGAGTTTTGGATTCGATGACAAGCAAGCTGATGCCATGTGCGCCTTCTTCTCCGGTTCGGACCGCACAGGTGATCTGATCAGCCCTGCAGCCGCTGGTAATTAAGGCCTTGCTGCCGTTAACGATATAATAATCGCTATCCCGAATCGCCGTGGTCTGAAGATTTGCCACATCCGAGCCGCCGCCAGGCTCGGTAATGGCCAGGGCCGCGATCTTTTCTCCGGCCAAAACCTGCGGTAAAAAACGTTTTTTCTGCTCTTCGGTTCCCATTCTGACGATCGGCGGAAGGGCAATGTTCAGCGACCCCAGGCTGGCCACAAATCCGCCGGATCCGGCGCGCATCAGCTCTTCCCAGACAGCGATCTGAAAAAAAATATCCCCCGGGGTCCCACCATATGCTTCCGGATAACCGGTTCTTCCCACTCTTCAATAAATGGCGTGATTTCACCGGTTACGAACTCTTTGACGGAGCGGCGAACCAGTTGATGCGATTTGCCAAAATATTCCTGAAACCCGGATTGATCCTTGAATTCATATGTCATAGCGCGTCCTGATCATTAGTGTAAAAGTGATATTTTTTGTGATGTCATTGAGTTAAAGCAAAAATTTCCACTTAGAAAAAAGAAAGATTTTATTTTACCGATCGAAACCGCCCCCATGTCCCCAGTGATCAAGGGAGGACTTTCAGGGTTTTTCCCCCAAGTCAATGACATTGGACCCCACGCTTTGCCCTAAATTTGTTGTCTTTGTTTCGGGAAAAGCGCTTGAAAATGATTTTACTCGGGTAAGGGAGAAGGTGGAATGACCAGGGCGGAGCCTTCGGCCACGAGTTCCCCTTTTTGGTTGGTCCAGGTCAGAGCCATGCGCACCCACCGTTTCTTTTCGATTTTTTCAATGATTTCGCCGGTTGCGGTAATGGTGTCGCCAAAATACGTCGGCGCTCTAAACCGGGTATTGATTTCAAGGGCAACGGTGCCAAGTCCGGGCAGTTTCATGCCCAGAACCGGTGCAATCAGGCATTGGGGAAGGGCGCCGTGGGCGATTCGTGTACCGAATGGCGTTTTCTTTGCAAATTCCTCGTTCAGGTGCATGGGGTTGAAATCCCCTGAAATGCCCGCAAACAGGTAAACATCGGTTTCGGAAATGGTCTTGGTGAACGAGGCGGACATGCCGATTTCCAATTCATCAAAGGTGTATCCCAGTTCGATTTTGGATTTTTCATCGGGATGGAAGTGGTCGATATCCATGATGGTGGACGTGGTTTTTTTCGCAAACACGGCCTTGACCTTAAGCCCAGGTTTCATCTGACTGATGGGAATGCCCTTGATGATGTGGATCAGGGGGGTGTCTGCGCCGTCAAGCCGGATCTGCGCCAAAATGTATGGCGGTTTTATGGGCTGATAAGGCTCTTCATAACGGATAACTGTATAATTGGTAACTGACCCGGATGGTTTAAGTTCCACCCAGTTGTCGGTCAGTTTGGAAAAGCATATTTCACAGGTTGAGCGGGGTGGCACAAATACTTTGTTGCAGGTGAGGCATTTGACGCCCATGATTTTTTTTTCATCCCGAAGGGCGATAAGAAACCGGCTTCCGGTTTTGCCGGCAAAATATTGATAGGGAAGGGCCAGTTTGCCTTCCACGACAAAGCAGTCTGATTGCATGATCTCTCCTTAATCGATGATCTCAAAATATAGAATGTCATTTACCGTGCCGGTGCGTTTGTCATTCCAGACGGGCCGTACCCGGGCGCCTCTTTTGGCCAGGTCGATATCCGATGCTTTCACCTCGTGCCAGAGCGTTTCATGATCCTTGCAGCCATCCAGAAGGAAGTGGGCGGAAATATAAGGAGTTTCCCGGCTTTCTCCGGTCAGGGGGTCGGGACTGGCATAATAGGTGATGTCAGGCGTGGCAATGACACCTTCGGGCCCGACTTCGACCCAATCGGTTGCCCGCACATGGCATTCCGCGCACACTTCACGGGGAGGAAGCTGAAGCCTGTTGCATTTGGGGCATTTGTTAGCAAGGATTTTTTTTTCTTTCAGGGCATTCAGGAATTTCCCCATGACTGGGCCCGTGGCAAACCGCTGAGAAATGGAAAGTACCTGCTTGAGGACAATCAGCTCTTCCGGCTTTTCTTCCGGTTTCCCGGCAGGGGTGTATTTTTTGAAGAATCGGGTGGCTTTGGTGAGAAGGCCAATGTCACCTTCGACCTTGAGGCGTCCGGAGGTAAATGCTGTCATGCCGTCGAGTTTTCCCAGGGTAATATCGATCCAGTCTCTTGCGGAAATGGTGGTGGTGACCTGCGGGTCGTGCAGCCCTTCCAGGACCTTTACGGTGCCGTCTTTGATGGAAACGGTCCAGTTGCCGCCACCGGAGCCGGTGATGACATAGCCGTAATTGGCGGAAATGTCCTTGATGCCGTCCGGGTTGACGCGGGACTCCATGGTTTCAAAAATATCGGCAACCGTTACCTCCGGACCTTTGCTTTTTTTTGCCCTGAGTTCTATTCCCCATTTGCGAAGATCTTTTTTCAGCACTTTTCCGATTGGGCTCCGGGGCAGGTCCTGATCCAGAATTTCGACATATTTTGGCACTTTGAAACCGGCCAGATTCTTGCGGCAGAAGCCCACGACTTCCTCCTCGGTCAGACTCTCATCCAGGGGGATGACATAAACCTTGATTTCCTCGCCCAGAATGGCATCCGGAACGCCGATGGTTGCAGCCTCCTGAATCTTGGGGTGGGTGGCCAGCAGATTGTCGATTTCCTTGGGATAAATGTTCTCACCGCCGCGAATCACCATGTCCTTGATCCGATCCACAATGAAGATATAACCGTCTTCGTCCTTGTAGCCCACATCACCGGTATGAAGAAATCCGTTAACAATGGTCTCATCGGTCTCCTGGGGCCGGTTGAAATAGCCTTTCATGACCGCATCCCCTCCGATAATAATTTCACCCGGCTGGTTGGGAGCACATTCGTTACCGGCCTCAGCTACGATTTTGACGATCTGGCCCGGAAGGGCCAGTCCGATGGAGCCGGTTTTGCGGACACCCTCCCTCGGATTCAGGGTAGAGACGCAGGTCGCCTCTGTGAGGCCGTATCCTTCCACAATCGGGATATTAAAGACTTCCTGAAACCGGTTGAACGTTTCCGGTGTGAGCGGTGCGGCACCGCAGATGCCAAATTTCAATGAGCTCAGATCATATTTCTGACGGCTGGGATCTGACAGCAGAATCTGATAAACGGCTGGAACCGCTGACCAGAAATTGACCTTGTAGCGATCCACCACTTCCCAGAATTCGCTGGCGCTGAAGGATTTGCGAAGAACGAGTGTCAGTCCGATGCCCAGGCTGAAGGTGCAGGTGAGCATGGCATTGACATGAAACAGGGGCAGAAAACACAAAACTGTCTGGCGTTCTTCGAGCCGAAGCGCCTGAGTGACGCCGTCAACATCCGCCAGCACATTCCGGTGGGACAGCAGCACGCCCTTGGGGTTTCCGGTGGTTCCGGAAGTATAAAAAATATAGGCAATGTCTTCATCGTCGCAGGGGCAGACAATCGGTGATGCATCGCCGGACTGCAGTAATTTCTGAAACGAAATGTGGTCGGGTTGCGGAGAGACGCCAACTTCAATGACGGTTTCAAGATGCGGGCAGCGGCTGCGGATTTCCTTCAGGAGCGGAACGTACTGGTCTTCGATGATCAACCCCTTTCCCCTGGAGTCGTTCAGCAGGTATTCGATTTCCGGGGCTTTCCACCAGCCGTTGATGGGGCCGGCAACCGCGCCGATTTTCTGAATGGCGAAATAGGCAATCAGCGTGCCGGGGCTGTTTTGAACCAGGACATGGATAAAATCCCTTTTTTGAAATCCAAGAGACTTCAGGCTGTTAGCCAGAATGTTGACCTGGTTGCCAAAGGCTTCGTAAGAAATGGTTTCATCATAAAACTGAAGATAGGGTTCGTTTTGATAGCGGCTGACCGCCGTGTCAAGATAAGTTCCCAGATTCATGGGACCTCCCTTTATATATGAAAATTGTCAGAATTCTGTGTTTCCCCGGCTTTTGGTTT
>JAPLJE010000341.1:20969-21418 GCA_026388755.1 Deltaproteobacteria bacterium
CGTTTGTTACCAGGGGATGTCACGTGTCAACAGAAACAGGACGGTCCACATCGTCCCGCCAAAACCTGAAGCCATTGCCTGATTCACGGTTTTCGGGACTTGATGGTCGCCGGCTTTCCCCATGATCTGAAGTGCGGCTTCGGCCACGCGAATCATGGCGGTTGCGCCAATCGGGTTTGAAGCAATGACGCCTCCCGAGGGGTTGACCGGAAAAGCGCCGGATATTGCAATATCCTGATTTTCCACCATCCGAATGACGGCATCCCCTTCCAAAAGCAAAAATTCCCGAAGCCAGTCCACACCCCACCAGCTCGATGGGTCGTACATTTCAAATACGTCAATGGCCTTTAGGGGATCCGTGACGCCGTTCCGTGCAAAAAGCTTTTGCGCCGCGTAGCGGTGCGTGCTCAGAACCGGCGCATTTCCGAAAACGCCGAACGTTTCCTCCC
>JAPLJE010000352.1 GCA_026388755.1 Deltaproteobacteria bacterium
GAACTCTATGAAAAAAGTTGGTATACTGGTTCTGGCGTTTTTCCTGCTTACAGTCGCAACTTCATACGCGCAAAGTCCCAAAATGGTCATTGCTACCGGCGGCATCGGCGGGGTTTACTATTATTATGGAACTCAGATATCCGAAATAATGGGTAAAAATGGCTATCCAACAACCGTTGCGATACAGACTGCAGCCTCGGTTGACAACATGATGCTCATCCGGGATAAAACTGATGTTGCAAAAGGTACTTTCTTTCTGGCTACGGTTCTTCCGGACACAGCCTACGTTACGGTCACGGGAAAACATGAAAAATTTGCTGAAAAACCCGTAAAGGCCAATATCCTCTGGATGATGTACCCGAATTTTATGCATATCATCACAACGGACAAGTCCGGAATCGTCAAACTGACCGACCTTCAGGGTAAAAAGATTTCCACTGGCGCACCGGGGTCCGGAACGGAGTTTACCGCGTTCAACCTGCTGAAATCGGCAAACATCGATCCGGAAAAGTTCAAAAAATGGGAAAAACTCGGAGCCAAGGAATCAGACGAAGCGCTGACCAACGGCACCATCGATGCCTATTTCTGGTCGGGTGGCCTGCCTACCGGCTCCATTATTGAATTGTCCAACACTCTGACCCGCAAGGGACTGAACCTTTACATCGTGCCCATATCACACAGTGATGCGGGGGTGCCGGCTTTTGAAAAAGAGTTTACTGGTTTGACCGATTCGCTGACGATCCCCAAGGAAGTCTATGGAACGGCCGTTGATACGCCGACCCTGGCGTTCTGGAACATGTTTGTCTGTCCCGAATCCCTGCCTGAAGAAGTGGCTTATGCCATTACCAAGGCCGTCTTTGACAATATAGACACCCTGCGATCCGCCGTAAAGTCCGCGAAGGACACAACTCTGGAAAGCACGGCCAAATTTATCGGAAAAACCGCCATTCCCTTCCATCCGGGCGCGATCAGGTTCTTTAAGGAGAAGGGTCTTGTGAAATAAAGCCCTCGATGACAAAACGTTTTCTCTTGATCACTGCCATTGTGCTGGTTTGTCTGCTCCTGATTCTCAAACCCGCGGTTGTTAAACTGGAAAGTAGCACCCGGCTGCTGGTGCTCCTGCGCTGGCAGACCGGAAAGATTCTATTCGTGAACTCGGTTACGGAAAAGCCCGTCTCGATACATTTTCAAATTGGGGGTCTTTTTCAGCAATTTACAGTTTTAACGGACGAAATAACCGAAGCGTATTATACGAACGGACTTTACTCCATGAACGAGGCTGTTTCAAGAGAATCGACAAACGCTTTGAAATTCTGCTCCATGAAGGGTATTTCGCTGACATTGGGCTTTTATAGCTTTTTCCTGAAAGACGGCTGCCTGGAGGTAAAACTGTTATGGACAATGTGATTCGAAAACTGGTGTTTTATCTGGCGATTTTTGGAACGCTCTTTCATGTCTATCTGGTGATTCATCCATACACTCCGTTTGCGGAACTTCACTTGTCCATTCTGGATCTGACCCAGGTTCAAAGAGCTGCGCATGTGTTTCTCGTGGCATTGCTTGGATATCTGATGAGTTATCTCCAGCTGAAAAACAGGGAATTTGCCGGAGGCCTGATTCTGGCATTGTTGACAGCTATGATTCTTGTGGAATTCGTCAAGCTGGACATTCCGGTTGCCCTGAAGGTGTCCGCCGTTGTTGTATGGGCCATCACCATGCTTCCTCCTCTGATTCCGCCGGTTCAAAAATTTTCCAACATCGCCTGTTCCGTACTGTGTTTTCTGCCATTCATCTATCTGGTTGCAAATTACGAGAAACTTATCTACCGGGCCATTATGCCGGAGCCGTGGGACCTGCTTATGGCTTTCAGTGAAATGCTGCTGATTCTGGGTGTAATTTTTAGAATGAGCGGTCCGATCATGCCGATTGTTGTCATTTTATTCTTTCTGTACAATATTTTTGGAAACCGTGTACCCGGGGTTTTTGCCAGTCCCGGGTTCGATCTCGACATGCTGCTGGGAAAAATGTATTGCGAAACCGAGGCCGGTATTTTCGGAACCATCACCGGCGTTTCTTTGAAATACCTCATTTACTTCACAACGCTCGGTGCTGTCGTCACCCGGCTCAATTTCGGGAAAATCATCGCCAACATCGCCCTTCTGTTTGTCGGAAGAAGCCCGGCTTCGCCGGGCAGATGCAGTGCGGTCATGGCCGTTCTCATGGGCATGTTCTCGGGGTCCGGCGCCGCGGACACACAGTTTGTAGCAACCCTAACCAAATCCCTTTATGAAAAAGTCGGGTATGACAAGTATGTTGCCGCAGGCGTCATCGCAACAGTCGGCACGATCGCTTATATTACACCGCCGGTCATGGGTTCCATCTCATTTTTGATGGTTGAGCTTCTCTCTATCCCCTATTCTCTGATCATAGCAATGGCTATCGGGCCGATGCTGCTGTATCTGGCCGGTATTGTCATCTACAATGAGCTTTATGTCCAAAAGGAAAAACTGCCGCAGTTGGAAATTAACACCGACATCGATTTTTCCTATTTCAGACGGTACTGTTACGTATTTGTTCCGATTGTTTTCATCATCATTTTGATATACCAGGGGTACTCTATCAATATCACCGTGACGGCGGCTACCGCGCTCTTTGTAATCTTTGCATTTCTGGATCACACCATTAGGCCTCCGCTGAAAAACCTGTTTGAGGCTCTGGCGGAAGGCATCACCTCCCTGCTGCCGATCGCAAGCGCCGTGATCGCGGCCAACATGATCATGTCCATGATGGTCATGAGCGGCCTGGCTTCAAAATTTTCCATCATTTTGATGAACATCAGCGGCAGCAGTCTGTTGATGGCAACCCTCTTTACGGGTTTTTTCAGCCTGCTGCTGGGAATGGGCGTGCCGCCTATAGCCACTTATGTGCTGACCTCGGCACTGACCGCTCCGACCATTCAAAAGATGGCGATGTTAAATGGCATTCCCGAACAGGTGGCGTTGTTGGCAACGCACATGTTTTTATTTTATTATGCGGTGCTTGCCGAAGTGACGCCGCCAGTGGCACTTTCCGCTTATGCCGCGGCCTCTGTCATGGGAACCGATCCGATCAAAACCGGAATTTTTGCCGCTCGGGTGGCGATTCCGAAATATCTGATCGGGCTGACGTTTATTCTGTCTTTCAGCGGAACCGCCATTCTGGTTGTTCCAGTACTGGATACCCTGCCCCTGAATCAGGCGCTCGTCATGATCATTTCCAGGTTTCTGTTTTCTTTTCTGGCGATTTTTTATCTGAATGCCGCGGTTGTCGGATATTTCCTGCGGAATCTGACGGCTATAGAACGCGGGATTGTCGGAATCTGCGCGGTTCTGCTCTTTTACCCATCCGATATGCTGAACATGGTCGTGGTGCTGATCCCCACTGTAATTCTGGCAAAGATCTGGATTGAAAACCGAAGGCTGAAAATCAGCCTGAACACCTGATTCGTTCCGGTGGCGCTGCGCGAAAACTTCAATAATCTGGATAACTGGAGGTCGCTCAATTTCCCAAAGATCGAACGGCACAGTGAATATTTAATCACCCTTGATGAAAACACAGGCAAACGGATTCTGACCACCCGCAGCAATGCATCCGCATCCGGAATCGTTTTTAAGGGAAGTTTCAACCCCTTCCATTATCCGATCCTTCGGTGGCGATGGAAGGTGGACAATGTCTATTCCAAGGCAGATCCTCACACCAAACAGGGGGACGACTATCCCCTTCGGGTGTATGTGATCTTTGAATACGATCCTGTTAAAGCAGGGCTGGTTCAACGCGCCCTGTATGGCCTGGCAAAGAAAATTTACGGTGAGTATCCCCCGCTGGCCAGTTTGAATTACGTTTGGGCCAGCCAGAATATCGCGGAGCCTTATTTCGACAACCCCTATACCGATCGGGCCAAGATGATTCCCCTGCGTTCAGGTACTGGACAGCTCGGCCAGTGGGTGGAAGAAGAGGTCAATGTTTTGGCCGATTATCGGCGGGTTTTCGGCGATAATCCCCCTGAACGTGCATCGCTGGCCATCATGAACGATTCGGATAACACGGGCGAAGCCGCAGTCTCTCATATGGATTTTATTGAGGTGAGAAGCAGCGCAGACAGCGGAAACTTCAACCCGAAGCCCGTAAATCCTTGACGCGGATGATTGCGGGTTATCCAGATAGACGTATTTTTACATATAAATTAAACATACAAATGGAGAGATATTGATGAATTTGGTGGAAATTGATGCTGAAAAATGTCAGCGCGACGGCATCCGGGCTGGGAGCTTGTTGGGCCGGATATTTCAATGCCGCGGCCACCTCCTGGCTACCCCTGCAGAGCGCCTTGGCGATTCCGGAAAATCATGCCAGTTATGGTGCCATGATGGTGGGATATCCCAAATTCGTCTATCATCGGCTGCCTGTGCGAAATGAAGCCGACATATCCTGGCGTTAAAACGACTTTAAGCTTGATATCATGGATGGTTATTGAAAGGATAAGTCAAAATGCCGATACCGGGAAATCTACTGACAACCGCGATGGCCGTCATGCCGCACCAGGATCCGGAAAGAGCCATTGAAATTGCCTCAACCATGGATATACCTTTCTGGCCGCAGCTTCCCAGGCTGAATTATTACGAGGATATGTATGTTCAGGCATCCGAGCACTTTCCGGGAATTGTTCTGGATATGGTTGAAAAAACGCTTCGGTTTTCCATGGACAAGTTTATGGAGGAAGTCGAGGAAACCTTGGCGCATTTTGAGGAACCCGATTATTTTGACATCAGTTCGGCCTATTCGGTGGTGTACCACCGGTTTCTGGAAATAGACCATTCGATGCGGGCTGCGATCCGAGGTCAGCTTGAAGGGCCGATCAGCTTTGGATTCAATGTGATTGATCAGGACGAGCGCCCCATCCTGTTCAATGATTCGGTCCGGCCCTTTATGTTTGAATTCATGGCCAAGCGCATCAATGTTCAGTTGAGCCGCCTGAAAAAGCTTAATCCCAATGCCTTTATGTTCATCGATGAGCCCGGGCTTCAGTTTCTGTTCAGCGCGCTGTCCGGTTACAACGACATGGCGGCCCGAAAGGATGTGGCCGGTTTCCTGGAGATGATCGAACGGCCCAAGGGCATTCACCTTTGCGGCAATCCGGACTGGGATTTTCTGCTGAGTCAGGACATGGATGTGCTTTCCATGGATATCTATACCAACGCGGAGGTTTTTTCCTCTTATGCAGCGTCCATCAAAGGATTTCTGGACAGGGGAGGGGTCATCGTCTGGGGAATTGTGCCAACCAATTTTGAGCCGTTTGAAAAAGAAAACATCGGTTTGCTGGAACATCGTCTGGAAGCCATCTGGGAGGCCTTGCAGAAAAAAGGCATCGACAGGGATTTTCTCCTGTCCCAAAGCCTGCTCTCTCCGGCCACCTGTTGTCTGGTCAACCCGGATGGGGAAAAGACCGTCGAAAAGGCGTTTCGAATGATCAATTCTCTTTCAATCCGCATGCGCGAGAAATATCACCTGTGAGTTTTGGCAAAAACAGCCTCAAGCTGTATGAAATATCGTTTTTTCCATTGTGCGGTATGGAAACCATTTGACAATCCCGGTCATTTTTAATAAATATAAAAAATTATGACCGGTCCTATCGTCTAGCGGTCAGGACGCTGGCCTCTCACGCCGGAAACACGGGTTCGATCCCCGTTGGGACCACCAAAAAGTAATACAAGGGGTTACGGTGAGAATCGTAACCCCTTTTTTATTCCTGAAAAAGTGATTTCCAACCCTATTTCCAACTTACAAGGATATTTGTCAAATAGGATTCCGTAATACCTTTAGCTCTTTTTCCGTAAGATGGCGATCCTGAATCCCAATTGCTTTAGCTTTCTTTTGGCAGGCTTTACATAAACCTGTTTTCTGGTTGTATGATGGAACTGCAGGGTGAATCGGACACATGGATTGACCTAAATCAGGAATTATTGTGGTTTCTCCCTTTAAAAATGAAATCACTGCTGGATCTTTATCATATCTTTTCAGGCCACTATTGATAAGTTTCCATTTACAAGAAGTGCATAACTGCCGGCCCTTATCTAATACTTGAGATTCAGGGTGATACAGGCAGGTTTCTGTGATGACGTTGGTTGATTGAGCCTTAGAAATCTTTTTGAGGGAAGTGTTAAGTTGATCATCTTTACTTTTCTCGGCAATAGTTATGGATCGAATGGAGGGCTTTTTAGGTTTGCCAGCTCTCTTAACCTTGCCTTTTCCAGTAGTTTTTTTGTGTCGATCGGGTCTGGGCCTTTTCACTTGAATGGGTGGAGTTATCGAATGAGATTGTTCCTCCACAGGCATGGGGTGAGTTATTTCAACAACTGCTTCTCCTGATTCAATTTCTTTTCCTGGAATTAAAGCTTCCATATCTATACCCGCATAATTGAAATTCTTATCCTTTTGATGCAAAGGGGTCACCTGAGAGGGTATTATCTCAAGATGTGTTATAGATATTGTTATTAAATCAATGGTATTATCCTTAATATCCTGGAGCTTTCTTTGTTTCTGAGCTATCATAACCTCAATAGCCTCTATAAGAGCCTTATAACCCTCAATGTCTTTAGAATAGGCGTTGGTCATCTCATCGTACAATTTAAATACATTTACAGCCTTATCATCGAGTGTGATTGACATGGAATATATTTCCTTTTTTAACTATGTATCTGTAATTTCCAGTTCCCAGGAAGGCAACGTTCCTCCTGAAACTCAGCCATGCACAAGGATTGTTGTGATGGCGCCGGCATAAAACTTATCGGTATATTCAAACTTCGCCGCTCTTTGTTATGATGAATCAAATAAATATTTCCAGGTAGCTTACAAATGAAAAACCACTGCTATGTCTGAAGACATATAAGAAGAAAGACTTTGTAAGTCAATAAAATTAGCAAATTGAATCGTTACCACATCGGATTGATACCTCTCAAAACAGATGCTGATTCATTCACTTGGTAAAACACAAAAGAACACCGCAATAAGATTGAATCTGACAAAATCAGGTCAGATTCAATCTTTGGGGTTGGATGTCCTTATGCGGCACTCACGAGAACGGGCAAGACTTAGCTATCGGGATGAAGCGTAATCGATCATCCCCTGAAAGTCCACGATAACCGCTGGCTCGTCTCCTACTACCCAGGCATCATGGCCTGAAGGGAGAAAGGAAACATCGCCAGGCCGACAGTCAAACTCGCTGCCATCGTCCATTCGTACCCTTAACATTCCCGATACGTGATACTGGAAATGGGGTGCTTCGCAACTCTTTGTCTTGGCAATGGGTTGGACCGAAGTTGCCCATCTCCACCCCGGCTCAAAAACGGCCCGACCAATAGTTGCGCCGCCAATCTTAATGAGTTCAAGTCGCCCCTTTGGGAACTCTCGAACCTCGTCGGGTTTTCCGAAACTCTTCAATTCCGTCTTTTCCATAATTCACCTCCTGTTCGAATGATGAACCTCATATTACATGCGTAAAAAACCGGTTGAAGTTTTAAAATGTTTGACCAAATCACACCATCGTTATATAAAACCTCAATGGCGGGTAATGATGCTTCCATTTGGATAATGTATAGACTGACAGCTTTCTTCCAAAGACGGTTCAACCCTCTTTTGTATAGAAAGAACTGCTGATTTCCCGTTTACCACAAGAAAAGTTCAATCAGATTATCCGGAATGGATATTGTTAAAATAATTATATATCATTCATTTTCAAGAGACTATTCGGTATCCCAAGAAAAGTAATGCCATCCAAACGAACAACCGGGTTCATATAGGATCAACATTCTATCACAACATCAAGTCTTCTACGGTTTTCCACCTCCCCTTTACTCCCTTCTCATGCAATCAAGCCTTCAGCGGGAAACGCAGGCCATTTCTATTTGCTGTTGACATCCTGATAATCGTAAGGCTATACTAAAAAATTTAAGGAATCTAAAATCAGTCAGATAGTGCTGACATGGTTGTGAGGTTTCTCGTCCTTGCTCTGAATGGTTTCAGGGCTTAATATCCACAAGGAGGTTTTATGAGAAGGTATGAGACAATTGTGATCGTTGATCCTGATGTTCCCGAGGATGAACGCAATTCCCTTTGTGACAAGATCAAGGATGTCATTTTACAGAAGAATGGATCATTGATTGAAGTTGAAGAATGGGGAATTAAACGGCTGGCCTATGAAATTCGAAAAAAAATAAGAGGATATTATTTCCGCCTCGATTATTGCGGTACCGGTGTTGTGGTAGATGAACTGGAGCGGTTTTTCCGAATCAATGATCGGTTTTTGAAATTTATGACAATCATGCTGGCTGAAAATGCAGATGTCGAAAAAATCAAGGAAGAAATCGCTGCCGCCAAGTCTTCGCCCGATAAGCCCATCGTGGACGACATTTCCGGCGAACCGGAATCGCCATTTGATGAAAGCATCGATTCATCATTTGAAAATAATGAGGAGGAGGAATAAATATGGCTCCATATAGTTCAAATAAACGTAAACCCGTAACCCGGAAAAAACGGGTTTTTCATCGCCGGAAAATCTGCCGCTTTTGCGCAGACGCCACCATTGTGATTGACTATAAAGATTCAAAGTCTCTTCGATATTTCACAACCGAACGGGGGAAAATCATTCCCAGACGTATTTCAGGAACCTGCGCCAAACACCAGCGTTTGTTGACCGAGGCCATCAAGCGTGCCAGAACCATTGCGTTGCTGCCTTTTGTCGGATCTGTTGAGATGTAACTTGAGGCTTCTGTCCCTGATGCTGTAAAGAGGATATGTCCTGTGCTTTTACCAATGGATGGGGATGTACTGAAAAAAATTGCGGCCGGCGTGGGCTTCACCTGCCTGATATTTGCCGTGACCCTGTATATTCCCATCATCGGGTTCATCAGCATCGTGGCGATTCCGCTGCCGGTCAGTTATTACCGGTATAAACTGGGAAGATCCGCTGCGGGACTGATACTGGCCATAAGCGGTATCGTCATGATGATCATGGCTGATGGCCTTTCATTTGATCTTGCGCTGTTTGCGGTACTCCTGGTACTGGGTTTTGTGCTTGGGGAGATGTTGGAGGAGGGAGCGTCTGTTGAAAAGACGGTTCTTTATCCCTGTCTGTCGGTCATCGGTTCCGGTGTTGCTTTGGCCTTATTTTACAGCGCTTTCAGCCAGACAGGGCTCAGCAGTCTTGTCAAGCTTTATGTCAAGCAGAACCTGGAGCTGACCCTTGAGCTGTATCGACAAATGTCGATGCACGAAGAAACCCTTCAGACCCTTTCGCGGTCGCTGGAGACTATTCAGTACGTGCTGGTTCGGGTTATTCCGGGGATGGCCGTCATGTCCACCCTTTTTGTAACGATCGCTGGTCAAATTCAGGGGGCTGAAAACTCCGGACTTTGCCAGCCTGACCCGATGGAAGTCGCCTGAAATTCTGGTTTGGGTCGTGATTGCCGGGGGCGTAATGCTGCTGATTCCTGTGAAATCCCTGAAGATTTTCGGACTGAATATCGTGATTGCCTTGATCATGATATATTTCATTCAGGGGATTTCCATTGTCTCGTTTTATTTTGATAAAAGGAAGTTCCCGCGAATTTTAAGATGGGTGCTATATGGCCTTATTGGGGTACAGCAACTGTTTTCCTTGCTGGTTATTGGCCTGGGTTTTTTCGATTTGTGGATTGATTTTAGAAAAATTAATAAAAACGAAAAGCTGAACAATGAGTCATGAGTTCTGCCGGATGTGGCAGACGGGTCAGCTTTGGTGATACGTGGAGGATACTATGAAAGTCATTTTAACTGAAACCATTGAATCTCTGGGCATCATCGGCAGTGAAGTCAAAGTTGCTGATGGATATGCACGGAATTATCTGCTGCCCCAGAAAAAGGCCGTTCTGGCCAGTCTGCAAAACCATAAACTATTTGCACAACAGAAGGTCAGGGTCGATCTTCAAATTGCCAAGGAAAAAGGCATTGCTGAAGAAATGGCCCAAAAACTGGAAGGCGTCGTCTGCACCATTCCTGCCAGGGTGAGTGATGAAAACCGCCTCTATGGCTCTATTACGACTCGCGATATTATTGACGCGCTGGCTGCCAAGGAAATCATCGTGGAAAAGAAAATGATCTTGATGAAAGAGCCCATCAAAACCCTGGGTGCATACCGAATTCCGATTCGAGTGTACAAAGGGGTGGAGCCCGAAATCACGGTCGAGATCGTATCTGATTAAATACAGTTGAGTCCAATCAGATTGAAAAGGTTGAGGATGGTTGAGAAAAATACTCAACCTATTCAACCTTTTCAACTTCCTCAACCTTTCATACTGGTTATTCTTTATGAAATCCCAACAAGACCCATCTCTTTACCACCTTCCTCCCCACAGTCTCGAAGCTGAAGAAGCCATTATCAGCGCGATTCTTCATGACAACAGCACCCTGATGGACATTGTTGAAGTTCTGGCTGCGGATGATTTTTATCGCTCCGCCCATCAGAAAATATACGCAACCATGCTGGAACTCTTTGGCAAGGGGGAGCCTGTTGACCTGGTGACTCTGACCAATGCCCTGAAAGCCAGAGGCCTTCTGGAGACCGTGGGCGGTGTATCCAGTATCGTACAGATTCTGGAGTCGGTTCCCATCGCCGTCAATGCCGTTCATTATGCCAGAATCATCCATGACAAAGGCTGTTTACGCCGGCTCATTGAAAAAGCCAATCATATTGTCAAACGGTGTTTTGAAGATCAGGGAGAGGTTGACGATGTCCTGGATTTTGCAGAAACCGCTATTTTTGAGATTTCCGATAACAAAATCAAGCCGGCCTTCAATCACATCGGTACCCTGATTAACCAGAATATTGATAGACTGGAAGAACGCCAGGGCAATAAAACATTTCTGACCGGCGTTCCCACGGGTTTTACCGGACTGGATCATCTGACATCCGGATTTCAGCGCTCGGATCTGATCATCCTGGCGGCACGCCCAAGCATGGGAAAAACCGCCCTCGCTCTGAATATTGTTCGAAACGCCGCTGTCGAACACAATATTCCCTGCGCCATATTTTCCCTGGAAATGTCCAAGGAGCAGCTTTCCATGCGGATGCTTTGCGCCGAGGCCCGAATTGATTCGGTAAGGCTGCGGGATGGCTTTTTCAGCGATGATGATTGGGAACGGCTCACGCACGCAGCCGGGGTCCTTTCCGAAGCGCCGATTTACATTGACGATTCTCCGGAAATATCATCTATGACCATCCGGGCAAAATCCAGAAGGTTAAAAATGGAAAAAAACCTGGGGATGATTGTCATTGATTATCTTCAGCTTATGAAAAGTGCGGTATCCAATGAGCGAAGGGATCTTGAAATCTCCGAAATATCCCGATCCATCAAATCGCTTGCCAGGGAACTGGACCTGCCCATTGTGGCGCTGTCCCAGTTGAACCGAAAGCTGGAAGAGCGCAGCGATAAACGTCCCCAGCTATCGGATCTGCGGGAATCCGGCGCCCTGGAGCAGGATGCCGATGTCGTAACCTTTATTTATCGGGACGAAGTATACAACCGGGATGAAAACAATCCGAACCGGGGAAACGCTGAAGTCATTGTGGCCAAACACCGAAACGGACCCACGGGTCTTGCGCCGCTCACGTTCCTGAAATCCTATACCCGTTTTGAAAATCCGGCGCCGGAAATCAGATGAAAAAACTCCATGGAAACATTTCCGGATTAAAGGCCAGCCAGATTGCTTGTCTTGAAGATATCTACGACAGGCGTGTTTCTCCGCAGTATCTGGTTTCCCCTGAAATCGCGGATGAACTTTGCCGTATTTCCCATGAAATCCGGCGGCAGATCGGGATTCTGGTCAACCGACAGGGCAAGGTCACATCGGTCATCATCGGAGATTATCACGGCATTGTTCTTCCGGATATCAGCGAATACCGAAGCGCTTCGGACCGGCTCAAGGGACTCCGGTGCATTCACACCCATTTGAAAGCTGAGCCGCTTTCCCATGATGACCTGACAGACCTTTCGTTGCTTCGCCTGGATATCATGGCTGTACTGACCCTGACATCGGATGGAAAGCCCTTTGAAGTCATGGCGGCGCACATCCTGCCATCGGCATCCGCTGCTGCACCGTATCAAATTCTACCGCCTTTTCCGGCCGACAAGCTTGATATGGGCTGTCTGAATCTCATTCAGGCCATTGAATCCGAACTGGGGCAGGCCGGTATTGTGCGGGAATCCAAAACGGGTTCCATGAAGGGGCAGGAAAGAGCGCTTCTGGTCAGCGTTTCGACGGAATCGCGCAAGGTGGCGATGGATTCTCTGAGCGAACTCGAAGAGCTTGCCGGCTCCAGTGGTATATTCGTTGTGGATACCGTATTTCAGCACCGCAGGCAGGCGGATCCGCGGTTTTTGATGGGCATGGGTAAACTTCAGGAAATTGCGCTGCTGGCCATTCAAAAAGGGGCCGGGCTCATCATCTTCGATCAGGAGCTCAACCCATCCCAGATTCGCTCCATCGCTGATCAGATAGAGATGAAGGTCATTGACCGGACCCAGCTTATTCTGGATATTTTTGCGCAGCGTGCCCGGTCCCGCGAGGGCAAGCTTCAGGTGGAGCTGGCCCAGCTTAAATACCTGCTGCCGCGTTTGGTGACCAAAAATACGGCCATGTCCCGATTGACCGGAGGCATCGGCGGCAGGGGCCCGGGCGAAACCAAGCTGGAGATCAACCGGAGGCGTGCTAGAGAGCGCATTACCCGTCTGGAAAAGGCCTTGACAGAAGTGGTTCAGCAACGCAGCCAGCAAAAAGCCAGGCGTCGCAAGCAGGGTCTGCCGGTGATCTCAATTGTCGGGTACACGAATGCAGGCAAATCAACGCTGCTAAATACCCTGACCCAGAGCCAGGTCCTTGCGGAGCAGCGGCTTTTCGCCACCCTGGATCCTTCCAGCCGGAGGCTCAGATTTCCCAAGGATATCGATGTCATTATCACGGATACCGTCGGATTCATCAAGAATCTTCCTCTTGACTTGCAGGTTGCCTTTCGAGCGACGCTTGAAGAGCTTGAAACCGCCGATCTGTTGCTGCATGTGATTGATATCAGCAATCCGCGCTGCGAGGATCAGATTCAATCAGTTGAGGCGATTCTGGAAAGTCTGGAACTGAATCAAATCCCCTGCCTGCGGGTTCTGAACAAGCAGGATATGCTGGCTCAAGAAGAGATCGAGCGGTGTTTGAACTACTATGGTGGCATTGCCGTTTCCGCCAGCAACAAAGCCACGTTGCTGCCGCTGATTGAAGCGATGGCTGAAGCCATTGCACAGTGACAAAAAGGTTGACATCCTCTGGAAAGGGCATATAAGCGAAACTATAGATATGAATCTTGAACGCATCAAAACGGTTGGAATCGGCGCTGCCTATAACGGCGGCCGGGTTCTTCGCTCTTTTCTGGGGAAAATCAAAGCGCCGGACCATAAGGGCGCCATCGATCTGGTCACCGAAGCGGATCTGGGCTCGGAAAAAGTCATCATCGAGACGATCCACAAGGCTTTCCCCGATCATGCTATCCTGGCTGAAGAAAGCGGCATGAGCGGCGAAAACCAGGGGAGCAGATGGATTATCGATCCCCTGGATGGCACTACCAATTATACCCACCAGCTTGGACTCTTCGGAGTTTCCATTGCCTTTGAGACGGAAGGCAAAATCGCTGTGGGCATTGTTCTAAACCCATTGACCGGCGAATTGTTTACGGCAATACAGGGCCAGGGCGCGCAGCTTAACGGCAGGTCTATTCATGTTTCTGAAACCCGCCTGGTTTCGGAAAGCCTTCTTGCTACCGGATTCCCCTATAACTTCAGCGATATTTTTCAAGAGGTGATGGCGAGGTTTTCAAACTGCCTGAGAGTTTCGCAAGGTGTCCGGCGGCTGGGTTCAGCTTCTCTGGATCTTTGCTTTCTGGCTTGCGGGCGATTTGAGGGATTCTGGGAACAGAATTTGAAACCCTGGGACACGGCAGCGGGTTATTTGATTGCACGGGAAGCAGGGGCGCACATCA